>CAYYGQ010000176.1:0-4896 GCA_964471485.1 uncultured Sandaracinobacter sp.
TTCGACGGCGCGCCGGGCTGACATCCACGACCAGCTCGGCCGGGCCTATCGCCTGGGCGTGCGCTTCAACTTCTGATCGGCCAGCCTTGCCGCCCGCAGGCAGCGGGCGGCGGGTGGCCATGTTCTGAGCAGGCCCCGATGGCGGTATCCGCCATCGGGGCTTTCTTTTGCGCCGACGGCGAAAGAACAGCGCTGGCGCACAAGGAAACGCCCGGACCGGGGGAACCGGTCCGGGCGTTTGTCGCTACAGCCTCTCCCGGAGGGGAGGGCGGATTATTTGGTGGCGAGGATCCACGTCACCAGCGTCTTGGCGGCGGCATCGTCGATCCTGGGGTTGGGCGGCATCGGCACCTTGCCCCAGTTGCCGGAGCCGCCCTTCTGGATCTTGGCGGCCAGCATGGCCGGGGCAGCGGCATCGCCCTGGTATTTGGCGGCGATGTCCTTGTAGGACGGGCCGATCTTCTTGGCGGCGGGGGCATGGCAGGCAAGGCAGCCCCTGCTCTTGGCCAGCGCCTCGGCGTCCTGCGCGCTGGCCGCCGTCGTCAGACCGGCGGAAAGCCCGAACACGGCCGTCGCGGCCGCGGCCGCCAGTGCCAGTCTCGATGCGAACTTCTGCGTCATGTCTGCTCCCTGTCTGTCGGACCATGTGTCCATGGCTGCATGAATGCTTGCAGTAAAGCCGGTTTCGCCTTTCGGAACCATGAATTTCGACGGGTGCGGCAATCTGCCGGGGGTGTGCGCGCCCGGGCCTATTCGGCGGCGTGGGGCAATGGCTCCGCCGTGGCGGCTTCTTCCTCCGCCCTGGCCGCTTCGATCGCGGCGGCCTTTTCCTCCACCAGGCGGACGATATGGTCGAGGACGTTCGGGTCTTCGACCTGGTGGTCGGTGAGACCGCCCAGATAGACCATATGCTTGCCGTGGCCGCCGCCGGTGAGGCCGATGTCGGTTTCGCGCGCTTCGCCGGGACCGTTCACCACGCAGCCGAGCACCGAAAGCGACAGGGGCGTGGTGATGTGGGCGAGGCGCTTTTCCAGCACTTCGACGGTGCGGATCACGTCGAAGCCCTGGCGGGCGCAGCTTGGGCAACTGATGATGTTGACGCCGCGGGCGCGGATGCCAAGCGCCTTCAGCAACTGGAAGCCGACCTTCACTTCCTCTTCCGGTTCGGCGGAAAGCGAGACGCGGATGGTGTCGCCGATGCCGGACCAGAGCAGCATGCCGAGGCCGATCGAGCTTTTGACGGTGCCGCCGATCAGCCCGCCGGCTTCGGTGATGCCGAGGTGCAGCGGATAGTCGGAGCGGGCGGCGAGTTCGTTGTAGGCGGCGACCGCCAGGAACAGGTCGGATGCCTTGACGCTGATCTTGAACTCGTGAAAATCCTCGTCTTCCAGCAGCTTCGCATGTTCGAAGGCGGATTCGACCAGGGCCTCGGGGCAGGGCTCGCCGTATTTTTCCAGCAGATGCCGGTCGAGGCTGCCGGCGTTGACGCCGATCCGCATCGAGCAGCCGTTGGCCTTGGCGGCGCGCACCACTTCGCGGACGCGCTCGCGCGAGCCGATGTTGCCGGGGTTGATGCGGAGGCAGGCGGCGCCGGCGTCGGCCGCCTCCAGGGCGCGCTTGTAGTGGAAGTGGATGTCGGCGACGATCGGCACCTTCGCTGCCCGCACGATCTCCGGCATGGCGGCGGTGGCCGCCGGGGTCGGGCAGGAAACGCGGATGATGTCGGCGCCGACTTCCTCGCAGCGGCGGATCTGGTCGATCGTGGCGGCGGCGTCTTCGGTCGGCGTGTTGGTCATGGTCTGCACGGTGACGGGGGCGTCGCCGCCCACCGCCACCTTGCCGACCATGATCTGCCTTGATTTGCGGCGGTGGATATCCCGCCACGGGCGGTGGGACATCAGCGCGCGACCACCACCGTCACGGCGCGGCGGTTCTGCGCCCAGGCGGCTTCGTTCGAGCCTTCGACCGCCGGCCGTTCCTTGCCGTAGCTGACGGTGGTCAGCCGGCCGGTGGCGACGCCCTGGGCGACGAGGAAATTCTTGGCGGCGTTGGCCCGGCGCTCGCCGAGGGCGAGGTTGTATTCGCGCGTTCCCCGCTCGTCGGCATGGCCTTCGACCATGGCGTTGACGCCCGGATTGTCTTGCAGCCAGCGCGCCTGCCTGGTCAGGATGGAGCGGGCCTCGGTGTCGATGTCGTAGCGGTCGAAGGCGAAGTGGATGGTGTCGGAACCGGCGGCCTCGACGAGGGCGGCCTGGCTGCCCGGAAGCGCGCGCGAGCCGACATCGGCCGGCGGCGGCACCGTCTGCGCGCGGTCGATCGGGGCGGGCGGCGGCGGGGCGGGTTGCGTTGCCGCCGGCGGCAGCACGTCGCGCTTGCTGGCGCAGCCGGCCAGCACCAAAGCGCCGCCAAGCATCAACACGGGGAAGGCCTTCAACATCATCTTCTCTCCTCTGAACCGATGGGTTGTGCAAAAAAGCCGATCAACCCCACATTAATGAACGAACGGAAAAAAGAAACACTCATTTCAGCAATGGACCCCAACTCGGGTCGCTTGCATCCATTGGGGTTGCAATTCTGCGGTCGTTGCGCCCGGTCAGATCGACGGAGCGAAGGCCGGCGCGGCCGCTGCGCTCGGTTCTTGTGAACAGGATGACGCGGCCGTTCGGCGCCCAGCTTGGCGATTCGTCCTGCCAGGCGTCGGTCAGCAGCCGCTCGCCGCTGCCGTCGGGACGGATGACGGCGACGCGGAACGCCGGCCCGGTCATGCGCGTGAAGGCGATGAGGTCGCCGCGCGGGCTCCAGACCGGCGAGCCGGCGGTGCCGTTGCCGAAGCTGATGCGGCGCGCGTCCGAGCCGTCGGCGTTCATCACGTAAAGCTGCTGCGAGCCGCCACGGTCGCTTTCAAAGGCGATCTGGCGGCCGTCGGGCGAGAAGCTCGGCGAGGTGTCGATATAATTGCCCGAGGTGAGGCGCGTCGGCGTTGCGGTGGCGATGTCGTAACTGTAGATGTCGCTGTTGCCGCCGCGCATGACGCTGAACACCAGTTTCCGCCCGTCGGCCGAGAAGCGGCCGGCGAAGGTCATGCTGTCGAAATCGCCGATCGTCCGCTGCTGGCCGGTCGCGACATTGTAGAGCATCTGCCGCGGCCGGTTGCCGGCGAAGCTGAGGTAGGAGACGGTTTCGTCGACCGGCGAGAAGCGCGGCATCAGCACCATCGACTGGCCCGAGGTGAGAAAGCGGTGGTTGGCGCCGTCCTGGTCCATGATGGCGAGGCGCTTCACCCGGTTGGTGGCGGGGCCGCTTTCCGCCACATAGATGATGCGGCTGTCGAAATAGCCGCTTTCCCCGGTCAGGCGCGAATAGATGAGGTCGGCGCATTTGTGGGCGGCGCGGCGCCAGCCGGCCGGGGTCACGGTGAATTCCTGGCGCACCAGCTGCTCTTCCGAGAACAGATCGTAAAGATAGCAGCTGATGGTGAGGACGCCGCCGCTGGCGGTGACGGCGCCGGCGGCCAGCGCCTGCGCGCCCGAGGTGCGGACCGGCTCGAACGCGGGCGCGGTGACGGTCGCCATGGTCAGCCTTGGGAAGGCGTTCTGGTTGACGGCGCGGAACAGGCCGGTGCCGCCGAGGTCGTTGGCGATGACGCCGGCCACCTGCTGCCCCAGCTCGGCGGTGGTGCCGGCCTCGGTCGGCGCGTTCTGCGGGGTCGGGAACACCGGCACCGCGATCGGCATCGGCTGTTCGATGCCCGTCGTGATGTCCACCCGCAACTGGGCGGCGGCGGGCGCCGCCATCAGGATCGCCAGCAGGGCGAGGATTCTTGCCATCATGTCATCAACCTCGGATCGAAGTTCAGTTCGAATTGCCGCCAGAATGCATAGAGATTGTCCGGCAGTTCAAGGGGCGAGCAGCGCAGCACGGCGCGCTTCGCGGTTTCGACGAAGGCCCGCGCATAGGCCTGGTTGCCGGCGTTCGCCCCGGTCTGGCTGACGAATTCCGGCGGCGCGGCGATGCTGCCGTCGCGGTTCAGGCGGATGCGGAGGATGGCGGTCATCTGCGCCACATCCTCGCCGCCGAGCGGCGGATTCCAGCAGGGGGCGATCTGCGCGCGGATCGACTGTTCAAGCGTTGCCGCCTGGATCGCCGACAGTTGCGCGTTCTTCGGAATCGCCTTTTCGATGCTTTTGGCGAATTGCGATGTTTCGCGCGGCTTCACTGGCGCCTGCGGCTTCGACTTGTCGATGAGGGCGGCAAGCGCCCCGGTGTCGAGCTTGGGCTGCGGTTTCGGTTTTTCCGGCGCCGGCTTCGGTTTCGGCTTTTCCGGCGGCTTCGGCGCTTCGACGATGGCGTCCTGCGGCGCGGTGTCTTCGGCCTTGGCCGGGGGGGCGGGCGGTTCCGGCTCGGGTTCGGCCGGGGCCGGCCGCTCGCTTTCCCGGGGCGAGGCTTCCATCGACGGTTTCGGCGGCTCGGTAACGGTGGGGGCGTCGGCGATTTCGACGAATTCGACCGGAGTGATGTCCGGCTCGTTCAGCATCTTCGGCAGCCGGCCGGCAAGCTCCAGCGACAGGCCGGCGAACAGCGCCAGATGCAGCAGCGTCGCAAACAGCAGGGCGCTTCGTTCCGTCATTCCTCCAGGCCCGGATCCCTGCCTGCCGCCGTCCCGGTGGAGTTGGCTTGCGCCGCCGCCCCGGCGGGGATGGCTTGCGCCGCCGTTTGGGCGGGGATGGCCTGCGGCCGGTTGACGAGGGCGACGCGGGTGAAGCCGGCGCCGGTGACATCGGCCAGAAGGCCGGCCACTTCGCCATAGGGAAGGGCGGCGTCGGCGCGGATCACCACGCGGGCGTCGGGGCGCTCGCCGGCGAGGGCGGCGATGCGCTCGGCAAAGAGGGCGTCGTT
>CAYYGQ010000177.1:0-4889 GCA_964471485.1 uncultured Sandaracinobacter sp.
CCTTGCGGAACATCTCGAAACCGCTCTCTACCTCTGCCCCGTCTGCGGCGGCCTGGTCGCGGAGCGTGGCGGCCGTTGTCCGCAGCCGTTCGCGCATCCCCGGCCAGTCGCCGACGGCGTGGCGCACGTCTTCGTAGACGAGAGCCAGTTCCTTGCCGAGCGCGGCGCGCCAGCGCGCCGGGGCGCGCTCCACTTCCATCAGCACGATGCTTTCCAGCGGCGCGCCCTGCTCGCCGAACGCCAGCACGCGCCCGCTTGCGTCGCGGCGCACCGGCAGCACCGGGTGGATCAGCCGGTGGATGGCGAGGTTGCGGGCGGCGACCGCGGCCGTGGCGCTGTCGACCAGGAAGGGCATGTCGTCGGTGACGAGCACGACCGGCATGTGGCGCCGGCCGACCGCGCCTTCCCCGGCGCCCACATGCACGCCCGGCGTTGCTGGCGCGCGGACGGCGACGGTTTCGAACGCCAGCGCCGCCAGACGGTCGAGATCGGCGTCGGTCAGCCCCTTCAGCTCAGACGGGGCGGCGCCGGCGAACAGCAGTTGGCGGAACCGCCGCAACAGGCCGGGCGCAGGCGTTTCCGCCTTCGGGGTTCCGGCCTTCGGGGTTCCCGCCTTCATGGTCCCGGCGTCCTTGTCGCGCGGCTTCCTCGTCTGGGTCATGCCGGGGTATCTAGCAGCCGCGCCGCAACAGACAAGCATTGGGTTTCCTGCCGTTGGGTCTCCTGCCGTTGGGCTTCCCGCCGCTCACGATCCCTGTCGGTGCATCCAGTCGATGGCGGCGGCCAGTTCGCGATGCAGCGCCCGGGTTTCCTCGGCCGACAGCAGTTTGCGCCAGGATGCCACCACGACGATCGAGTAGCCGGCGGCCTGCTGCGCCGTGTTCGCGATAGGGGGCGTGGCGACAGGGGGCGCCGCGAGAGGGGACGGCGCGAACGGGGATGGCGCGAACGAGGTGGCCGCGAAGGGCAGGGCGATGGCGCGGGTCAGGAAGCGGTCGCCGTCGGCGCCGCTTTTCTCGACCGAGGGCAGGTCGCTTTCATAACGGCAGGGGCGGCCTTCGCGCGCCGACCGCGCGGCGAGACGGACCAGGCGGGCGCCGAGCGGCGTGGCGTCGCCGGCCGGGCTGTCGGAGTGCAGGCCGGTCAGCGCCGCCAGCGCCTCGCCGACGAAGGCGATCCGCTTCGGTTCCGCCGCCGAGGTTTCCACCAGCAGCGACTGGCCGAGGAAGGGCGGCCGCAGCAGTTCGCGGATGCGGGCGGAATCCGGCATGGTGTCGGGGCCGGCGAGTTTCCGCCACAGCAGCTCGGCCCGCTCCGAGAGGCGGCGCTCGACTCCGGCCGGGCCGATCCAGCGGAAAGAGGCGGCGGCGTCGCCGCCGCCCGTATGCTGTCCGTCTGTCGTCCGTCCGTCCGTCTGCCGATCGCCCGTAGGCCGATCGCCGGTTTCGGCGGCGGGGAACGCGTGGCGGAAGCAGGCGCAATCGTCGTCCGCCCCTCGGGGGCAGATCGACGGGTCGAGCCACTGGCGGCCGGCCGGCCTTTCGACCGGGCATGCGCCGGCCAGTTCACGCCTGATGGCGGAATCCGACGGCTGGCCAAGGCCTTGCGTATCATGTTCCAAGGCGTAAGGTTCCTGTTTCAGCGACGACCCTTGGGTGGATAACGGCCGCGAAATCCATCACTTGAGGAGATTATCTTGCCGGGGGGCGATCGGGCCGATAGGGTTCGGGGGCGGGCGTGACCGGGCGTGACCAGTCAGGGCCGGTCAGGGCCGTCCGGTCATGTGCGGCGGTCATGTGCAGCGGTCAGGAGGCAGGATGGATTCGATGGTGAGCGCCGGCTGGCTGCTGGACGAGATGCGGCGGCCAGATTCGCGGTCGGATTTGCGCGTGGTGGATGCGACGATGTTTCTGCCGTACCACCGTCGCGATGCCCGCGCCGAATATCTGGAGGCGCACATTCCGGGCGCGGTGTTCCTCGATCATGAACAGGCGTCCGAACCGGGGTCCGCCCTGCCGCACACGCTGCCCTCCGCGCGACATTTCGCCGCCGTGGCGGCGGCGCTCGGCATCGGGGCCGATTCGAGGATCGTCGTCTACGACAACAGCCCGGTGCATTCGGCGCCGCGCGGCTGGTGGCTGTTCCGCCTGTTCGGCGCCCGCCGGGTGGCGGTGCTGGACGGCGGCCTGGCGGCGTGGAAGGCGGCCGGCGGCCCGCTGGCTTCCGGCGCGCCCGAACAGGCGCCGGACATCACGGGGCGGCGCTTCGAGGCCGTCGCCGACCTCACTTCGGTGCGGTCTTTCGCCGACATGCTGGAAAATCTGCGCCATCAAAAGGCGCAGGTGGCCGATGCGCGCCCGGCCGGGCGCTTTGCCGGCAGCGACCCCGAACCGCGCCCCGGAATGCGTTCCGGCCATATTCCCGGGTCGAAAAACCTGCCGGCCGCCAATCTCTACGCAGCGGACGGCCGGCTGAAGGACGAGGCCGGCCTGCGCGCCGCCTTCGCCGAAGCCGGGATCGATCCGTTCCAGCCCTTCATCGCCACCTGCGGCTCGGGGGTGGCGGCGGCCTGCCTCGTTCATGCCGCCACCATGCTTGGCGCCAGCAACGCCGCCCTTTACGACGGCAGCTGGTCCGAATGGGGGGGCAGAAAGGATACGCCCGTTGCCACAGCAATCTGACAGCGACCCGTTCTCCTGGGCGGCCACCGCCGGCCGCCGGGCGGAGTGGACGGAAAATCGCCAGGGGACGGGCGGCATCGTCAACCCGCCGGTGTGGCGGGCGTCGACCATTCTTTACCCCAGCATCGCCGCCATGGAGGCGGCCGACCGCCACCCCGACGACACGCTTTATTACGGCCGCAAGGGCACCCCCACCACCTGGGCGCTTCGCGAGGCCTTGACCGGGCTTGAGCCGGGCGCTGCCGGAACCATGCTTTTTTCGTCGGGCGTGGCGGCGATGACCGGCGCCATGCTGGCGGTGCTGAAGCCGGGCGACCATCTGCTGGTGCCCGACAGCGCCTACGAGCCGACGACCGCCTTTTCGCGCGGGCTGTTGAAGCGGCTGGGCGTGGAAGCGGAAAGCTATGATCCGCTGATCGGCGGCGGTATCGCCGCGCGGTTGCGGCCGAACACCAGCCTGCTGGTGCTGGAATCGCCCGGCTCGCTGACGTTCGAAGTGCAGGACGTGCCGGCGATGACGGCGGCGGCGCGCCGCGCCGGCGTGGCGACGCTGATCGACAACACCTGGGCCGCCAGCCACTATTTCAAGGGCATCGGCGCCGGCTGCGATCTGGTGGCGCAGGCGCTCACCAAATATGTCGGCGGCCATTCCGACCTGATGATGGGTTCGGTGTCGGCGACCGCGGAGTGGTTCCCGAGGCTGCGCTCCACCGCCTGGGCGCTTGGCGCCTGCGTCTCGGGCGACGAGGCGGCGCTGGCGCTGCGCGGCTTTCGCACCCTGCCGCTGCGGATGGAGCGGCACCAGCGCTCGGCCCTGAAGGTGGCGCGCTGGCTGCAGGAGCAGCCGCTGGTCGACCGCGTGCTGCACCCGGCGCTGCCCGACTGTCCGGGGCATGAAATCTGGGCGCGCGACTTTTCGGGAAGTTCCGGCCTGTTCGGGCTGGTGCTGAAGGTGGGCACGCGCGCCGACGCCGCCACCTTCTGCGACGGCCTTCGCCATTTCGGCCTCGGCTATTCCTGGGGCGGCTTCGAAAGCCTCTGCGTGCCCACCAGCCCGGAAAAATTGCGGCGGCCCGGCGGCTTCCGCCCGGCCGGCCTGTCGCTCAGGCTGTCGATCGGTCTTGAAGACCCGGACGAACTGATCGCCGACCTTGCGGCGGCGCTCGGCCGGATGGAGCGGCTTCCCGCCTCAGGCGAGTAGCGCGCGGAGCGCCGTCACCAGCGCCAGCGGCTGGTCGGCCATCGGATGATGATGGGCGCCCGGGATCGGCAGCAGCGGCGTTCCGGGCGGCAGCCGGCGGATGGTGTCGGCCAGCAGTTCGCCGCGCAGCAGCGAGGATTCCTCGCCCCAGACCAGGGTGACGGGGCATCTGGGCGCCTTCAGCAGGTCGGTGCGGTTGGGGACGGAAAAATTGCTCCAGAGATGCGGGTCGAATTTCCAGGTGAAGCCGCCCGGCACCGCTTTCAGCGAATGGCGGGCGATGAAGTCGGCGATGAAGGGATAGGGGGTGGGCTGCGGTGGCACCCAGCGGAAGTGGGCGAGCGCTTCTGCCATGGTCGGGTAGATGCGGTGCGCCCTGGTCGCGGCGTCTTCGCGTTGCCGTGGCGGCCGGCCTCGGCGATCGTCGAACGGCGTGTCGAGGATGATGGCGCGGCGCAAGGGGGGATCGGCCCGGCTTGCAAGCGCCATCATCGGGAAGCCGCCGAAACTGTGGCCGACGGCGGTGAACGGGCCGGTCTCGGTCAGGCCGGAGGCCGCGGCGACGGCCAGAATCTCGGCGACGAACAGGTCCATCGAATAATGGTTGCGGTGGCCGGAATTGCCCATGCCGCCCCAGCTCAGGGCGACGACCCGGCGGGTTGCGGCAAGATAGGGCGCGATGAAGCTCCACCAGTCGGCGTGGCCGCCGCTGCCGTGCAGCAGCAGCAGGCCGGGGCGGCCGCGCTCGCCCCAGCCGATCCATTCGATGTCGGCGTCGCCCACCGCCACCGTCCGCCGCTCGTTCGGGGTGGCGATCGCGGTTTCGAACCATTGGGGGGCCGGCGGCCGCGCGCCGCCGAACGGCGCCAGCGGCGACGGTTGCGCCCGCGGTTTCCTGGTGTCGGCGCTGGTCTCTTCGTTCATCGGTCTCTCGATCATGGGCGGGTCCGGGATTGAGCCGCCGCCACAGCGCGCCTATTGCAGCATGCATGGAAGCGCCATTGCAG
>CAYYGQ010000178.1:0-4886 GCA_964471485.1 uncultured Sandaracinobacter sp.
TCGCCCGATCTTATCGGAACCTCGCCGGCCATGTGCCGCCTGCGGGAAATGGTGGTGGAAGTGGCCGCCGCCGAAGCGACGGTGCTGGTGACGGGCGCTTCGGGCACCGGCAAGGAGAATGTGGCGCGCGCCCTTCATGCCGCCAGCCAGCGCGCCGATGGCCCGTTCGAGGCGGTGAACTGCGGCGCCATCCCGGCCGAACTTGCGGAAAGCGAATTGTTCGGCGCCGAGGCCGGCGCCTATACCGGGGCGGTGAAAGCGCGTGTCGGCCGGCTGGAGGCGGCCAACGGCGGCACGCTTTTCCTCGACGAAATCGGCGATCTGCCGCTTCCCATGCAGGTGAAGCTGTTGCGGGCGATCGAAACCCGCGAGGTGCAGCGGCTGGGGGCGGCGCGGCCCGTTCCGGTCGATTTCCGGCTGGTGGCGGCCACCAATGTCGATCTCGACGCCGCCGTGGCCGCGGGGCGCTTCCGCGAGGATCTCTACTGGCGTCTCGCCGTCGTCTGGCTGGAACTTGCCCCGCTCGCCGAACGGCTGGAGGATATTCCGGCGCTGGTGCGGCATTTCTCGCAGGCGGCGAAGGCGCGGCTGCATCTGACCGATTGCGGCATCGAGGCGCTGTCCGCCCATTCGTGGCCGGGCAATCTGCGCGAACTCCGCAACCTGGTCGACCGCGCGCTGGCGCACAACGAGCGCGTGCTCGACCGCCAGACGGTCGGGCGCCTGCTGCGCCGGCGGCGGCGCTCGGTCGATGCCTGGCTTGCCGACCATTCGCTTGCCGCAGCTTCGGCCCGGATGGCTGGCGGCGGCCCGGCCGATCCCTTCCGGCCCGATTCCCCCGGTGATTCCCCCGGTGATTCCCCCAGTGATTCCCCCAGTGCTGGCCGCTTCGGCGCCGGGCCGCTGGACCGGATCGAGATGAAGGCGCTGATGGCCGAGGCCGAGGCGGCGTTGATCCTGCGGGCGCTGGAGCAGTCGAACGGCACCGTCGCCGAATCGGCGCGCCTTCTTGGCCTGAAGCGGACCACGCTGGTGGAAAAGATGAAACGGATGGGCCTGCGGGCGGCGAACGAGGCGGCCTGAAGCCCTGGCCTGAAGCCGCTGCGGCCGGGAAGCGCCGCTTCCCGGCCGCAACGGGTTGCCTGGGCAGCGCCCGGTCAGTGCCCGGGTTCAGCGTCCGGTCAGCGTTTTTCGATCGACGTGTAGTCGCGCTTTGTTTCGCCGACATAAAGCTGGCGCGGGCGGCCGATGCGCTGCTCGGGGTCGCTGATCATTTCGTTCCATTGCGCCACCCAGCCGACGGTGCGGGCGAGGGCGAAGAGGACGGTGAACATGCTGGTGGGGAAACCGATCGCCGACAGGATGATGCCCGAATAAAAGTCGACGTTCGGGAACAGCTTCTTTTCGATGAAATAGCTGTCGCTGAGCGCCAGTTCTTCCAGTTGCAGCGCCACGTCGAACACCGGATCGGACACCTTCAGCGCCTTGAACACCTCGCGCACCGTCTTTTGCATGACGGTCGCCCGGGGGTCGTAATTCTTGTAGACACGGTGGCCGAAGCCCATCAGCCGGAACGGGTCGTCCGGGTCGCGGGCGCGGGCCAGATATTCGGGGATTCGTTCCGGGCGGCCGATTTCCCGCAGCATGGCCAGCGCCGCCTCGTTGGCGCCGCCATGCGCCGGGCCCCAGAGGCTGGCGATGCCGGCGGCGATGCAGGCGAAGGGGTTGGCGCCGGACGAGCCGGCAAGGCGCACCGTCGAGGTGGAGGCATTCTGCTCGTGATCGGCGTGGAGGATGAAAATGCGGTCCATGGCGCGTTCGACCAGCGGGTCCACTTCGTAGCGTTCGGCCGGGACGCCGAAGGCCATACGCAGGAAATTGCCGGCGTAGGACATCTGGTTGTCGGGGTAGATGAAGGGCTGGCCGAGCGCATATTTGAAGGCCATGGCCGCAAGGGTCGGCATCTTGGCGATCAGGCGGTGGCTGGCGATCATGCGCTGCTGTGGGTCGCTGATGTCGGTGGAGTCGTGGTAGAAGGCGGAAAGCGCGCCGACCACCCCGCACATCACCGCCATCGGATGGGCGTCGCGGCGGAAGCCGTTGTAGAAGTGCAGCAACTGCTCGTGCACCATGGTGTGACGGGTGATGGTGTTTTCATAGTCGGCCAGCTCGGTCGCCGACGGCAGTTCGCCGTTGGTCAGCAGATAGGCCACTTCCATGAAGCTCGAATGTTCGGCCAGTTGCTCGATCGGATAGCCGCGATGCAGCAGCACGCCCTGCTCGCCGTCGATATAGGTGATGGCCGATTTGCAGGAAGCGGTAGAGGCGAATCCGGGGTCGAAGGTGAACGCGCCCGCCTGCCCATAGAGTTTGCGGACATCGACGACCTGCGGCCCGACGCTGCCTTCGTATACCGGAAGTTCGACGCTGTTGTCGCCGAGCATGAGTTTCGCCTGTTTGCTCATCACTGTACCTTTCGAACCCGTCTCAATCGAGGCCCCATAAGAGGCATTTCCCGTTCAGCCAAGCGCGCCGGGCGCGCCATTTCCCTGCGCGCCGGGCGTGCCATTTCCCTGCGCGCCGGGCGTGCCATTTCCCTGCGCGCTCGCCGCGCTATTTCCAAGCGCGCTGGCCGCGCCATTTTCAAGCGCGTCGTCGATGCGCTTCATGCTTTCCTCCCGCCCCAGCGCCTCCAGCATGGCGAACACGCTGGGGCTGGCGGTGCGGCCGGTGAGCGCCGCCCGCAGCGGCGCCGCCACCTTGCCGAGACCGATCCCCTGGGCAAGTGCAACTTCCCTGGCCGCCGTTTCCAGCGACTCGCGCTCGAACGTCGAGGCGGCCAGCGCTGCCTTCGCCCGCGCCAGCAGCGCGAGACCGTCGGTGTCTAGCAATGTCCGCGCCGCCTCGTCCATCGCCAGCGGGCGTTTTTGCAGCAGAAAAGCCGTGGAATCGGCGAGGTCGTTCAGATTTTTCGCCCGCAGCTTCAACTCGTCCATCAGTTGCGCCATTTGCGCGCGCTGTTCCTCGCTGGGGGCGGCGCCCCCGGCGGCAAGGCGGCGCGCCACCAGGCCCACCAGCCGGCTGTTGTCGGCCCGTTTCAGGTAATGGGCGTTGACGCTTTCCAGTTTCTTGAGGTCGAATCGTGCCGGCGAACGGCCGACGCCGTCCAGATCGAACAGCGCGATGGCCTCTTGCCTTGGGATCAGTTCGGTGTCGCCATGGCCCCAGCCGAGCCGCAGCAGATAATTTTCCAGCGCTTCCGGCAGGATGCCGAGATCGTCGCGATAGGCCTCGACCCCAAGCGCGCCGTGCCGCTTCGAAAGCTTGGCGCCGTCGGGCCCGTGGATCATCGGCACATGGGCGTAAGTCGGTTCGGGCCAGCCGAGGGCGTGGACGATGGCCAGTTGCCGGAAGCTGTTGGTGAGATGGTCGTCGCCGCGGATGACGTGGCTGACGCTCATGTCGTGGTCGTCGACGACGACCGCCAGCATATAGGTGGGGGTGCCGTCCGAGCGCAGCAGCACCAGATCGTCGAGTTCGGCGTTCGCCTGGCGCATAGGACCCTGCACCAGATCGTCGAAGCGGGTTTCGCCGTCGCGCGGCGCCTTCAGGCGGATCACATGGGGCTGGTGTTCCGGCCAGTCGGTGCGGTCGCGCCAGCGGCCGTCGTAGCGCTGGGGCAGGCCCTTTGCCTTTTGCTCGGCGCGCATGGCCGCCAGTTCCTCGGGCGTCGCATAGCAGCGATAGGCCTTGCCCTCGGCCAGCAGCCGCTCGGCGATGGCGCGGTGACGGGAAGCGCGTGCAAACTGGAACAGGGGCGGCTGGTCGGGGTCGAGGCCGAGCCAGGACAGGCCGTCGAGAATCTTCGCAATGGCGTCGTCGGTCGAGCGTTCGCGGTCGGTGTCCTCGATGCGGAGCAGGAAGCTGCCGCCGTGGCGGCGGGCGTAGAGATAGTTGAAGAGGGCGGTGCGGGCGCCGCCGATGTGCAGATAGCCGGTTGGCGACGGCGCGAAGCGCGTCACCGGGCGGGGCAGGCCGGCAAAGCCGGGGAGGAGCGAATCGCTTGCGTCTTCCATGCTGATATCCGAGAATTGGGGCCGGGGTCGGCCCGGGGAACGAAGGGCTGAAGTCGGCGCGTGGCTAGCATCATCGTCGGGCAAGGGCAAAGGCCGGATGCGGCCGTCGGCCTGCGCGCCCGCCTGTCGGCGCTGCTGGAGGCCGAGCGGCGGCAATTGCCGCTGTTCCTGCCCGTGGCGCTTGGCGCCGGGATTCTGGCCTGGTTCCTGCTGCCGTGGAACGGCGAGCGGCAGGCGGCCTTGCTGCTGTTCCTTGGTCTGGCCCTTCTTGGCCTGGTTTTTTCCGGGACCGTCCGCCGCATCCTCGTCGTTGGCGGCCTGCTGGCGGCGCTTGGCCTGGTCTTGTCGGACGTGCGGAGCGGCACGGTCGCCGCCCCCCGCCTCTACCACTGGCTGTCGGCGGCCCCCATCACCGGCGTGGTGGAAGACGTGCGCCCGCAGGCCGGCGGCGAGCGCTGGAGCATCTACCTCCGGCGCGACGCGACATTGGTCGATGCGGCCGTCACCGTCCGGCTGTCGTGGAACGGCGCGCTGGCGGACGAGGTGGCGCCGGGGGCGCGAATCCGCGTGCGGGCGACCCTTGGGCCGATTGCCAGCCCGGCGCTTCCCGGCGCCAACGATCCGGCGCGACGGGCCTGGTTCGACGGCGTGTCGGCCAGCGGGCGGATTCTGGCGCCGCCCGAGGTGCTGGAGGCGCCGCGCATGCAGCGCGGCTGGATCGGCCAGCTTCGCCAGCGCATCGGCGCCCGCATCGCCACGGCGCTTCCGGGGGATGCCGGCGCCATCGCCGGCGCCCTCGTCATCGGCGAG
>CAYYGQ010000179.1:0-4842 GCA_964471485.1 uncultured Sandaracinobacter sp.
CGCTGGTGCGCGCCATTTCGCTCGATCTCGGCGTCGCCATCGTCGAAGCCGGCGGCGACAAGCTGGCGACGCTGCCGACGCTGTTCGAGCAACTGGAGCGAACGCCCCGCCCCTTCGTGCTGTTCATCGACGACCTCGCCTTCACCGCCGCCGATCCCGATGTGCGGGCGCTGCGCTCGCTGCTGGACGGCGGCATCGCCGAGCGGCCGGAAAATGTGCGCCTCGCCGTCACCTCCAACCACCGCCACCTCATCGAGCGGCCGCCGGCCGACAGCAGCCACCAGCGCGAGTCCGCCGACGACCAGCTGGCCCTCGTCGACCGCTTCGGCCTGGTGCTGGGCTTTCACGCCCCCGACCAGGATACCTGGCTCGACATGGTGCGCCGCCACCTCGCCCCGGAAGGAATCGAAGTGGACGAAGCCGACGCCATCGCCTTCGCGCTGGCGCGCGGCGGCCGCTCGGGCCGCACCGCCTGGCACTATCGCAACGAACTGCTGGCGCGCCGCGCCGCCGGCTAGCTTCCGGCCTTCAGCCGGTCGGCGTATTGCTGCCGCAGTTTCCGCACCTTGGGGTCGATCACCAGGGTGCAGTAAGGATTGCGGGCGCCGACGCGGTTGTAATAGCCCTGATGCACGGCCTCGGCCGGATAGAAGGCGGCGCCCGGTTCGATGCTGGTGACGATGGGCCGGCTGTGCGCCTGCCGGGCGCGGGCGATGGCCGCTTCCGCTTGCAGCCGCTGTGGTTCATCCAGCGGAAAAATCGCGCTTCGATATTGCGGGCCGATGTCGTTCCCCTGGCCGTTCGCCTGCGTCGGATCGTGGGTGCCGAGGAAAATGTCGAGCAGGTCGGCATAGGGAAGGACGGCCGTATCGAAGCGGATCCGCACCGCCTCGGCATGGCCGCTGCGGCCGCTGCACACCTGTTCGTAGCCGGGATCGGGCACATGGCCGCCGGCATAGCCATTCTCGACCGACTCGACGCCGGCAACGCGCTCGAACACCGCCTCGGTGCACCAGAAACAGCCGCCGGCCACAACCGCGGTTTCCATGTTCGCCATCGTCCGCCTTTCTTCGATCCGGCTGGGAAGATGGGGGGAAGATGGGGCCGGCGAACGAACGCCGCAACCGTGCCGGCCGGGTCAGGCGGCCGGAACGTCGCGCCGGCGCCGGCGAAGGCCCACCCCAACGGCGCCGAAGCCGGCGATCAGCAGCACCCAGTTGGCCGGCTCGGGGATGAGGCTGGCGATCCACTGCCGGTGCAGCCACACCGGCACATGGCCGCTGAATTCGCCGAAGCTGGCGTTCAGTTCGTCGTCGCTGTCGCCCCAGCCGCTGCCAAAGGTCAGGCCATAGGAACTGACGGAGGCGATGCGGCCGTCGATGAAGCCGGGGCCGCCCGAATCGCCTTCGGCCATGGTCGCTTCCATCGGTCCCGTTCCCGGATCGCAGAACTGGCCGGTTCCGCCGATATAGTGCCCGAGCAGGCAGGCGGAATCGCGGGCGCCGCTGCCGTCGTCGAAATCGGCGAGCCAATTGTTGGCGATGCTGGCGGTGCCGAAGAAATGGCCGCCGTTCAGCCAGTCGGTGAAGAAGCCGCCGAACAGCGGATCCCCCCAGGAAAAATCGTAGGAATTGACCCCGAGCCGCATCCGCCCGGCGCCGAGATCGGCGCCGAGGGCGCCGCCAACCCCGGAACGGTCGCCCTGGCCGAGCATGGTGAACTGGCGGCCGGCCAGGTCGGACACCGGCGACAGGCCATAGATCGCGGCATAGGCGGGCGCGGCCGAGGCGAGGCGCAGCACGGCGATGTCGTTGTCGTCGACGATCTCGCCGCTATAGTCGGGATGGACGAAGCGGCGGCCAACGTCGATGGCGACGGCGCCGGTAGCGGCGTCATAGCCGTTCGCCGCGTCGTAACGGACAAGGTCGGGGTCGGCGCTGTCGGTGAAATAGGCGCGCACCCGCACCGGGTCGCCGCCGCCGTTATTACCGCCGGAGACGCAATGGGCGGCGGTGAGGATGGAATTGCCGGATACAAGGGCGCCGGTGCAGGCGAAGGCGCCGCCATCGGCGTATTCCATCACCAGCGAGGCAACGCCCGACCAGGCCGGATCGTTGACGAAATAGCGCGGATCGCCGCCGCCGGCGACGCTGGCCGTCGAGCCGGCGGCCACGATGTTCGGCCGCGCCGCAAAGCCAAGCCCGCCGGAGCCGCCCGAAGCGATGCTTGCCACCGCGAGCGCCGGAGTCGACACTGCCAGCGCCGAGACTGCCAGCGCCGAGACCGCCAGCGCCGCCGACAGCAGCAACATTTGCCGCGACAATCTTGCCATCGAATCCCCCCACATTCACCGCGCCGTTCAACACGTCGCAACGACCTGCCCGCAACAACCTGCCCATGCGTTGCGCCATGTCTCTGCAATATGGTTAACGTGTGGAAATTTTCCTGCAAGCCGAAATTTCGCCCCGCCACCCACGAAATTTCCCCCCGCCGCCACCCTGGCGCCGGGCATCCCGAACGTCTCGTTCAGGCCGGTTTTCGCATCCGCCAGCGCAGCCGCACATAATCGGCCTGCCAGTGGCCGTCGTCATCGCGAAGCGCCGGCGCCAGCAATTGCTCCACCTCGTCGATCACGTCTTCCTGCGCTGGAAGCGCCACCCCGGCCGCTTCGAGAAAGCCGCCCCTGAAAGTGTGCAGCCAGCCGCGAATGCCGCTCGGCAGCGCGGTCGGCCGCGCGAACGTCCAGACCTCGACGGCGGTAAAGCCGGCGGCCTCGTGCCGTTCGCGAAAGCCGCGAACCGTCGGGTAATTCTGGCCGCCGCCCCGTTCCGGGGCGAAGCCGCGCCGGACCAGCACCGCCCGAAGCGCGGTGCGGATGGCGGCGACATTGCCGAAGCCGCCGCACTCGCCGACATAGCGGCCGCCGGGGCGAAGCGCCCGGAACACCCCTGCCGCCACCAGCCGGTGGTCCGCCATCCAATGCAGGGCGGCGTTCGAGAACACCGCGTCGAAAGCGGCGTCGAACGGCAGCGCCTCACCGTCCATCAGCCGGGCGTCGAGGCCAAGCTTCTGCGCTGCTTCCACCATGGCCGGCGACCGGTCGACGCCAACCACCCGCGCCCCGGCCTCGGCGATCTTCGCGGTCAACACCCCGGTGCCGCAGCCGAGATCCAGAATCGCTTCGCCGGAAAGCGGCGCCAGCAGTTCCAGCACATCAAGGCCATAGGCCGGAACGAACGCGGCGTTCGCCGCATAATCGTCGGGATTCCAGTCGCTCATGAAAGCGGGATGGAACGGCGGCAACGCTCAGTCAATGGCCTGCCGGCCGATCCATGCCGTCCGCCCGGTCGGCCGGCGCCAGCGGCAGGCGGAAACCGAAGGTCGAGCCTTTGCCTTCCTCCGAGCGCACATGCACGTCGCCGCCGTGGCGCTCCACCACCGCCTTCACGAAGGCGAGGCCAAGGCCCGCCCCCTGCGCCCCCTGCGCCGAAGCGCCCTCGGCCGGCGCCAGGCGGCTGAAGGTCGCGAACAGGCGCGGCAGGTCGGCGGCGGCGATGCCGCGGCCGTGGTCGACGATTTCGACGACGGCGCTTCCCTCTCCGGCCGTCACCAGCGCCAGCACGTTCGAGCCGGACGCGGAATATTTGAGGGCGTTCCCCAGCAGGTTGGCGATCGAACGGGTGACCAGCGCCCGGTCGCCGGCCACCAGCACGTCGCCGTCTGGAATGTCCGTGGCTATGGCCATTCCACGCGCCTCGGCCAGCGGCCACAAATCGTCGGCGGCGTCGAGCAGACAATCCGAAAGATTGAACAGGGCAACCTCGAAGCGGCCGCTTTTGGCCCGCTCCAGATGCACGAAATCGTCGGCGAGACTGAGGGTCTGCCGGGCATAGCGTTCAAGGCGGCGGGCGATTTCCGCCGGCACCCGCTCGCCCTCGGCTTCCAGCACCGCCAGAATCGACGCCTGCGGTGCCCGCATATCGTGGGTCAGCAGGCGAAGCGCATCCTCGCGCTGGCGTTCAGAGGCGCGCAGCGCGGTGATGTCGGCAAAGCGGGCGATCCAGCCCAGCGGCCGGTTCTCGGCGTCGGCGAAAAAGGCCACCCGCACTTCCAGCGAGCGGCCATCGGCGAGGCGCAGCTCGTGGCCGGAATCCGCCGGAACGCCGTCTTCCGGCCGCCAGTCGCGCATCCGCGCCAGCAGTTCGTCGGCGCGGCTGTCGGGCAGCAGCGGCGAGCGATCGAGGCTGTGGAACAGCTCGCCGAGCGGCCGGTCCAGCACCAGCCCGCCAAGCCTGCCCTCGAACAGCGCCACCGCCGCTTCGTTGGCGATCCGCACCTGGCCATCGAGATCGGTGACGACGGCGGCGTCGGGCAGGCTGTCGAGCGACTGGGCGACGAAACGCCGGAGGTCGCGCACGTCGCGGATGGCCTCGTGCATCAGCAGGATCTGCCGCTCGACCGGGTCGCCGGCCAGTTCCTGGCGACGCCGCCGCAGCAGCGACCCTTCCGCCCGCAGGCCGCGCAGTTCCGCCACCATGTAGCGGCTGGCAAGATCGAGCCGCCGCCAGCCCCACAGCGGAAAAATGAGGGCAATGGCCAGCAACGCCATCGCCGGCGGCAGCCAGATGCGAAACCACATCATCGCCAGCAGCGTCGTTGCAAAGACGGCCAACCCAAGCACCAACCCCAGCCAGAGGTTGATCCGCGGCCCGAGGAACAACATGCTCAGCATCAACAGCCACACCGGAAGCACCGAGAACAGCAGCCACAGCCATGGCGGCACCGGGTGCAGCAGCCGCGCGTTCAACAGGCTGTCGACATAGTTGGCGTTCAGCTCGACCC
>CAYYGQ010000180.1:0-4829 GCA_964471485.1 uncultured Sandaracinobacter sp.
CCGTAATAGTCCGGGTCGCAGGTGGCGAATTCGCGGCTCCAGTCGATGGAGAGGCCAAGCCGCTTCAGTTGCGCGCGCATGGCGGCGATGTTGTTGCGCGTCCAGTCGCCCGGATGCACCTTGCGCTCCATCGCCGCATTCTCGGCCGGCATGCCGAAGGCGTCCCAGCCCATCGGATGCAGCACGGCGAAGCCCTGCATGTGGCGGGCGCGCGCCAGCACGTCGCCCATGGTATAGTTGCGGACATGGCCCATGTGGATGCGCCCCGAGGGATAGGGGAACATTTCCAGCACCATGGTGCGGGGGGCCGTCGGCCGGCGGTCGGCGCGGAAGGTATCCGCTTCCGCCCAGGCCCGCTGGGCGCGCCGGTCGGCGGTGGCGAAATCGAACCGGCCTTCGTCTGCTGCTCCCTCGCCGACCGAAGCGTTCATCGCGCCAGCGCCGCCTGCCTCAGCGTCCGCGCCCGTTCGAGGATGATTTCCTCCAGCCGCTGCACCGTGCCGGCGCGCACCGGCGCCGCCGTCCACTGGCCGGCTTCCAGCGTTTCCCGCTGCGCCGATACCTGCACGGCGTCGGCGCGAAGCGCGCCATCGAGGATGGCGACGGTCACTTTCACCCGGTCGCCCGGCACCGACGGGTTCTGGTACCAGTCGCCGACGATGACTCCGCCCGCCGAATCCACCTGGGCCAGCGGCATGAAGCGCAGCGTTTCAAGGGCGCTCCTCCACAGATAGGCATTGACGCCGATGGTGGTGACATTGGTTTCGGCCACGGCCGCCACCCGATTGCCACGGCCGCAGGCGGCAAGCGCGAAGGCTGCCAGAAGGACGAGACCGGTCGTGGTTGCGACCTTCGGATTGCGCTGGTTTCTGTCGATCAAGCCAAGCTCCGAACAATGAGGTAGCGTAACGCCACGATCGGCGCGCCATCGCTCGCGCCATACAGGGCAGCGGGCAAGCGAGGCAACAGCAGCATTGGCAACGGACGGCGAAAAGTTCAATCTGCAATCGGGTCGCAACCGGCCCGCAACCGGGTGCTGGCGGGCGCGGGAAGGCGCCGGAAGGGCCGCAACCGGGTGCGGGCGCGTTCCGGGCGCCGCCGGGCGCTGTGGGCCAAAAGCCACAGGCGCACCAGAATCGGCGCCAACATGACGGATTTTCGGGAAAAATTCCGAACAGGCCATGGGATTTTCCTTCTGGCTGGCCTAGAGCGTGGGTGTCATGCGACGGATGTTCGAATCTTGCCGGCCATTTGCGGCGCCATTTGCGGTCTCGGCGGCACCGGCGCCGGTTCGTGCGCCGGCGTTTTCGGGGGCAGCGTTTTCGGGGGCACTGGCGCTGCTCTCCGTCGCGGCCTTCTGCATCGCGTCGCCGCTTTCGGCACAAACGGTAACACAGGCGGCGGCACAGGCAGCCAAATCGCATCCGCAACCGGGGAAGGCGCAACCGGCGAAGGCGCAACTGGTGAAGGAAGGCGAGAATGTCGGCTTCCGCGTCCGCTCGCAGCCGCTCGCCATCACGCCGATCAGCCTCGATGTCGGCAAATTCGCCTTCACCGCTCCTGGCAGCGCCGCCGGCCGGGCGGAATCCGGCCATGCGCCGGTGATGGAGCGCGGCTTCACCTTCACGCCGTCGCGCTCGGCGAAGGGTGGCGTTTCGGTCGGCATGACCACACGCACCGCGATGCCGCCGGCCGGCAACGCCGCCAGCAACCCGGCGGCGGCCGACAGCAGCCCGGCATCGAGCAATTATAATTTCGACCTGTCGGTCGGCTATCGGGGCTTCGCCGTTTCCGGCGGCGCCAGCCACGTCGATACCGGAATCGGCGGCCGCAACCGCGAAACCGTCGATGTCGGCATCGGCTATGGCGCCCGTAACTGGCGCGCCGGCCTACAGGCATCGAGCGAGCGCGAATCGGTGAACCTGATGCCGCGCGCCGGAGGCGACAGCCAGCGCTACACCGTCGAAGCGCGCGGCGCCCTCGATCTGTCGCCGAAGATTTCCGTCGGCGGCACGCTGCGCTATCGCCCGGCGACGCAGAACCCCACCCTCCTCGACCAATTGCGCGACGACCGCGCCGTGATCGTCGGTGGCGCCGTCGTTTTCTAGGCAATTCCTTCCAGGCCGGCCTCGCTAAGGGGCTGGACTCGTAAAGAGGCCGGATTCGCAAAGGGCCGGCCTTGCTATAGGCCCACATCTTTTTCACCACTTCGCCGCGCGCCAGCTTGGCGCTGCCGACGACGACGGCGAGTTGGCGCGCGGCGAGTTGCGGCGACGGTGCCAGCGGCGTTGGCAGCGCGTTCGGTTTCTTTTCGGCCATTCCTCAAAAGGGGCAAGGAGGGCAAAGGGGCAGGCGCCGATCGAAGGCTTGCTTCTGTCCGGCTTTCTCCGCTTCGGCTTTCTCTGCTCCGGCTTTTTGCGCGGTCGCGCCGGCCGGTGCCGGATCAGTCCAGCGGGATCCGCTGTTCGGCCGCCGCCGCCGTCAGTTCAGAGCGGATGTTGGCGCCGGGCGTTTCCAGCCACTGCCGCATCCGCGCCTTCAGCGGCGCCAGCGTCGCCGAGCGCACCATCGCCTTCACCGGGCCGATCCCCGCCGGCGTGATCGACAGTCGCTCCACCCCAAGCGCCAGCAGCGCCAGCGCCTCCAGCGGCCGCCCGCCCATTTCGCCGCAGATGCTGACCGGCACATCCGCCGCCTTCGCCTGATCCACCACCAGTTGCAGAAAGCGCAGCACGCCGCGCGACAGCCAGTCGTAGCGGTCGGCCAACAGCGGATTGCCGCGGTCGGCCGCCAGCAGGAACTGCGTCAGGTCGTTGGTGCCGATCGACAGGAAGTCGAGCCTCGGCAGCAACTCGTCCAACGCCATGGCCAGCGCCGGCACTTCCAGCATGGCGCCGAATCGCACTTCGCTGGCGTGCGGGGTGCCGGATTTCCGCAATTTGCGCACCCGTTCCTCGACGATGGCGCGCGCCGCCTCGAATTCCCACGGCTCGGCGATCATCGGGAACATCAGGCTGAGCGTCCGCCCGGCGGCCGCTTCCAGCAGCGCATTGGTCTGCGCCGCGATCAGGCCGGACCGCGCCAGCGCCAGACGGATGGCGCGCCAGCCCATGGCCGGATTTTCTTCGCGCTCGGCGCGGTCGCCGACATAGGGCACCGCCTTGTCGCCGCCGATGTCGACGGTGCGGAACACCACCGGCCGATCGCCCGCCGCCGCCAGCACGTCGCGGTACAGCGCCACCTGCCGCCCCTTGCGCGGCAAGGTCGCCGACACCAGAAACTGAAATTCGGTGCGGAACAGGCCGATGCCGTCGGCGTTGGTGATATCGAGCGCCGGCAGATCGGAATGCAGGCCGGCGTTCATCATCAACTGCACGCGAACGCCGTCCCTCGTCACCGCCGGCAGGTCGCGAAGCCGGGCGAATTCCGCCTGCTTGCGCTCTTTCAGCGCCACTTGCGCCTCGAAGCTCTGGACCACGGTCTGCGGCGGCCGCACGTAAAGGGCGCCGGCGCTCGAATCGAGCAGCAGCGGGTCGCCCTCGTGCACCTGATCGCGAAGCGCCCGCATCCGCCCGATGAGCGGGATGCCCATGGCGCGCGCCAGGATGGTGACGTGCGAGGTCAGCGAGCCTTCCTCAAGCGCCACGCCTTGCAGATGGGTGCGGTCATATTCCAGCAATTCGGCCGGCCCGAGGTTGCGGGCCACCAGGATCGACGGTTCGGAAAGCCCGCGCGCCGCCGCCGTTCCCGACTGGCCGGAAACCACGCGGATGAGGCGGTTCGACACATCCTCAAGGTCGTGCAGGCGTTCGCGCAAATAGGGGTCGGTGGCGGCGCCAAGCCGGGCGCGCTGCGCCTGCGACACCGCCTCGATGGCGGCTTCCGCCGTCAGGCCGCTGTCGATGCCGTCGTTGATGCGCCTGGCCCAGCCCTCGTCGAGGGCGAACATCTTGTAGGTTTCGAGAATGTCGTCATGGTCGCCCGGGCCGGCGAATTCGGCGCGGCTGACCATCTGGTCGATGTCTTCCCGAAGGCGCGCGAACGCCGCCTGCAGCTTGGCGCGTTCCTCTTCGGGGTTCTTCGCCACCAGTTCGGTGACGATCACCCGCGGCTGGTGATAGACCGCGACCCCGCGCGCCACGCCGTCGACCAGCTTCAGCCCGGCGATGCGAACGGGGGTCGCCGGGCGCTCCACCCTGGGGCCGAGGCCCTGATCGCCGATCAGCCCGGCGGCGGCGATCAGTTCGGCCAGCACCATGGCCACCGTTTGCAGCGCCTCGATCTCCTCGTCGCTGTGGTGGCGCTGGTGCATGTGCTGGACGGCAAGGACTCCGACGGTGCGCTCGCGGCGGATGATGGGCACGCCGGCAAAGCTGCGGAACCGCTCTTCGGCGGTTTCCGGCCGATAGGCGAAGCGCGGGTGCGCGCTCGCCTCCGCCAGATTGAGCGGCTGCCCGGTTTCGGCGATGGTGCCGACCAGGCCCTGGCCGAAATCGAGGCGGGTGACGTGCACCGCCTCCTGGGCGAGGCCCCGCGTCGCGAACAGTTCCAGCTTGCCGTCGCGCAGCAGATAGATGGACGCCACCTCCGATTGCAGCGCCTCGGCGATGAGCGCCGCCACCTGGTTGAGCTTTTCCTGCGTCGAGTTGCGCGCCGCCATCACCTCGTGCAGGTGACGAAGCAGCAGGCGCGCGGCGGAGCGGGTGGCCATCAGCCGGAAAGGCCGCTGGCGGCGCCGCCCGCCCGACGGCGGGCAAGCGCGCCTTCCGCCGCGGTCACCAGCGCGGCGACGATGGCGGCGACCGGCTCCTCGGCCTTCACCATGCCGA
>CAYYGQ010000181.1:0-4752 GCA_964471485.1 uncultured Sandaracinobacter sp.
CCATCGGCCGCTTCGAGAGCGATTCGTCGCCGGTGAAGAAACAGCGGAGCGGATGGCTGGCGACCAGCCCCATCAGCAGCCGGGTCGACGTGCCGCTATTGCCCATCTCCAGCGCGGATTGCGGTTGCAGCAGGCCGCCGACGCCGACGCCGTGGATGCGCCAGCGGCCGGGGGACAGCCGCTCGATGGCCGCCCCCATGGCGCGCAGCGCGTCGGCCGTCGCCCACACATCCTCGCTTTCCAGCAGGCCCTCGACCAGGCTTTCGCCGACGGCGAGCGCCGACAGCATCAGGGCGCGGTGCGAAATGGACTTGTCGCCGGGAACGCGGGCGCGCCCGGCCAGCGGGCGCGGCGCCGCAAGGCGCAAGGGAGAGGAAGGTGTGGAGGAGGATGGGTTCGCCTGCATGCGTCCGGCCTTTGACAGCGCCACGCGGCTATGGCAAGGCGCGCGCCTTTCCAGCGAAGTCCCGGGTTCGGCCGCGATGGCGATGCAGGCCGGGGCAAACGGAGTTTTGGAATCGTGATCAAGGCCGAATGGGGCGCCAAGCGCCAATGCCCGAAATGTGGAACGCGCTTCTACGATCTGGGGCATGACGATCCGGTGACCTGTATCGGCTGCGGACATGCCTGGGTGCCCGAGCCGATTCTGAAATCGAAGCAGGCGCTGTCGTTCGAGACGGCGAAGGCCGAGAGCGAAGCGAAAAAGGACGACGCCGAGGCCGACGATCTCGATCTTGCCGACGCCGACAGCGACGAGCCTTCGGAAGACGCCCATGTCGACATCGGCGACGACGACGATCTTTCCGAGGTCGTGGTCGAGAAGAACGAGGAAGACGAATGACCGGCCTGAAAAGGCTTGAACGGAAAGCGGCCATGCGCTAATCGGCCGCTCCCGCCCCCAGGCGGGAGACATCATGGTTCGGGGCCTTAGCTCAGCTGGGAGAGCGCTACAATGGCATTGTAGAGGTCAGCGGTTCGATCCCGCTAGGCTCCACCAGACCTTGATCCAGCAGACTGATCCGACAGACTTATGAAGCCGTCATGGCGGCCTGTCGGCCACGGGCGGAAGCGCTGGCCGACGATAGCCCGCTGACCGGCCTTGAAGATGGCGCACCGGCTTAGGCCGGCGCGGCTCGAACTGGGCGGGCGGGTTCTCGCGCCAGGGGAATCAGCGGAAGAACAGGAAATAGAGCAGGATCACCACCGGCAGCGGAATCCCCAGCAGCCACAGCAAACAGCCTCGTTTCACGTTCGATCTCCCTGCCGAATGGCTTCTGCACGCCGGCCGCTTTCTGCCCGCTTTTCCCGTTTCCGTGCGCCGGCGCGGAAGAAACCATAGCCGTTTTCGCCGCTGCATTGAAGACGGGGGCATTGAAGGCGGGCCGTTCCGCGTCGGCAACCCGCTGCCCCGTCGTGTCAGTGCGGCATGGATTTCGAGAACAGCTGGATGACCGCGACACCGGCGACGATCATCGCCAGGCCGAGGATGGCCGGCGCGTCGAGCTTCTGGCCGAACAGCAGCAGCCCGATCGCCGAAATCAGCACGATTCCAAGCCCGCTCCAGATGGCATAGGCGATTCCGACCGGGATCGTCCTTAGCGCCAGCGACAGAAAATAGAAGGCGCCGATATAGCAGGCGCCCATCACCAGCGTCGGCAGCAGGCGGCTGAACTGCTGCGACGCCTGAAGCGCCGACGTGCCCGCCACTTCCAGCAGAATGGCGATCATCAGCGCCAGATGGGACGGCATTCCGGCCTCCTGCTTGCTATGGCCCGGTCGCGGGCGGGTCGGTGGCGATGTCCGGCCGCAGCAGCCGCAGGCACTGGCCGGCCGGAAGGTCGCGGCCGTCGGCAAGGCGGGCGTCGGCATAGGTGGCGACCGGACCCTTGGCCGTCGGGTAATACCAGAGGTCGAGGATGCAGTCGCCGGCGAACTGCAACTGGCGGGCGATGCCTTCCTGCTTGTCGAGGCGCGGCTGGCCGAGGAGGGCGACCGCCGTTTCCGCCGGCTTTTGCAGCAGCAGTTCCATGCCCGGCGGCGGTGGCGGCGCCGGCGGCACGGCTGGTGGCGCTTCGATGGGGATCGCTGTCGTTGTGCAGGCGGCAAGAAGGCCAAGGCCGAAGAGGGGGCCGAAGAGGGGGGCGAGCCGCGACAGCATGGCGCCGGCTATAGCCATGCGGGCGCCCCGGTGCTAGCGCAGCCGCCAGGGATTTCCCGCAGCAGGAGCACGACTTGGCGAACCGTTACGATGTGCTGGCGCTGGGCAACGCCATCGTCGATGTCATCGCCGCCCATCCCGATCCCTTTCTGGCCGAGCATGGCATCGCCAAAGGCATGATGCGGCTGATTTCCGCCGACGAGGCCGAGCGGCTCTACCGGCACATGGGACCGGGGCGCGAAATATCCGGCGGATCGGCCGCCAACACCGCCGCCGGCGTTGCCGCCCTTGGCGGCCGCGCCGCCTTTATCGGCCGGGTGGCGGACGACCAGCTTGGCCGTGTGTTCGCCCACGACATCCGCGCCGCCGGAGTGGATTTCCACACCCCGCCGGCCAAAGGCGGCCAGCCGACGGCGCAATCCCTGATCGTCGTCACCCCCGACGCCCAGCGCAGCATGAGCACCTTCCTCGGCGCCTGCCGCGAGGTGGACGAAGACGACATCGACGCCGCCATGGTGCGCGCCGCCGCCACCAGCTATTTCGAAGGCTATCTCTGGGACATGCCGGCGCCGATCCGCGCCGTCCGCAAGGTGAAGGAAATCGCCCGCGCCGCCGGCAACCGCGTGGCGATGACGCTCTCCGATGTGTTCTGCGTCGATGGCCACCGCGCCGATTTTCTGTCGATGCTGCGGGGAAAGCTCGTCGATCTGGTGTTCGCCAACGAAAACGAAGCGAAAAGCCTGCTTCAGACCGACGAATTGCAGCAGGCGATCGACGGGCTTGCGGCGCTGGCGCCGCTGGCCGTCGTCACCCGTTCGGAAAAAGGGGCGATCGTCGTTTCCGGGCGGGAACGGATCGAGGTGCCGGCGGCAAAACCTGCCCGCGTCCTCGACAGCACCGGGGCGGGCGACCTGTTCGCCGCCGGCTTCCTTGCCGGCCAGGCGCGCGGGCGGCCGCTTCGCGACTGCGCGGTGATGGGGACGGTGGCGGCGGCCGAGGTGCTCGAACATTATGGCGCCCGCCCCGAAGCCGATTTGCAGGCGCGGATGGCGGTGGCGCTTGGCTGATCCGGTCCGCCTCACTTCGCTTGCCCATGGCGGCGGTTGCGGCTGCAAACTGTCGCCCGCCGTTCTCGCCGAGCTGTTGTCCGCCATGCCGCAAGGCGGCATGTTCGCCGACCTGCTGGTGGGGAACGACCACGCCGACGACGCCGCGGTCTGGCGGCTGAACGACGAACAGGCGCTGGTGGCCACCACCGATTTCTTCATGCCGATCGTCGACGATCCGCATGATTTCGGCCGCATCGCCGCCGCCAACGCGCTTTCCGATGTCTATGCCATGGGGGGGCGGCCGATTCTGGCGTTGGCCATCCTGGGGATGCCGGTGGCAAAACTGCCGGCCGAGCAGATCCGCGCCATCCTCGCCGGCGGCGCCTCTATCTGCGCCGAGGCGAAGGTGCCGATCGCCGGCGGCCATTCGATCGACAGCGCCGAGCCGATCTATGGCCTGGTCGCCCTCGGCCTCGTCCATCCAGACCGCGTGCTGACCAACCGCGAGGCAAAGCCCGGCGACCGGCTGCTGCTGACCAAGCCCCTGGGCGTTGGCGTGCTGAGCGCGGCGCTGAAGCGCGGCCTGCTGGACGATGATGGCTATCGGGCGCTGGTCGCCTCCACCACGCGGCTGAACCATGTCGGCGCCGATCTGGCCGCGCTCGACGGCGTCCACGCCATGACCGACGTGACCGGATTCGGGCTTTTGGGCCATGCCATGGAAATGGCGCGCGGCAGCAGGGCCGGCCTTGAAATCGACGCGGCCGCCATTCCCGTCCTTCCAGGCGTGATGGCGCATCTTGAGGCGGGGGTGCGGACCGGCGCTTCGGCGCGCAACTGGGAAAGCTATGGGGCGGATATGCGGCTGCCGGAAGGCTTTGCCCCCTCCATGCGCGATCTGCTGACCGACCCGCAGACCAGCGGCGGCCTGCTGGTGGCGGTGGCGCCCGAGGCGGCGGACCGCGCGCTCGCCCTGGCGCGGCGGCAAGGCTTTGCCGACGCCTGCCTGATCGGCCGGGTGGCGGCAGGGAATGCCGGAATCCGGGTGTTCGAAGCGGCGTGATCCGCCGCACCACCGACCTGTCGCCGGCAAGGCTCGATTCGTTCGACGCCATTCTGGACGCGCGCAGCCCCGGTGAATTCGCCATCGACCATCTGCCGGGCGCCCGGAACCTGCCGGTGCTGAGCGACGAGGAACGCGCCGCCGTCGGCACCATCTACGCGCAAACGTCGCATTTCGAGGCCAGGCGCCTGGGGGCGGCGCTGGTGGCCGCCAACATCGGCCGCCATCTGCAAGGGCCGCTTGCCGGTTGCCCCGCCACCTTCCGGCCGCTGGTCTATTGCTGGCGCGGCGGCATGCGCTCGAACGCCATGGCGACGGTTTTCGAGCAGATCGGCTGGCAGACGACGCTGGTGGATGGCGGCTACCGGACGTGGCGGCGGCAGGTGGTGGCGGCGCTTTACGATCGTCCGGCCGTCCCGCAGCGGCTGCTGCTGCTGGACGGCGCCACCGGCGCCGGCAAGACCATGCTGCTGGAACGGCTT
>CAYYGQ010000182.1:0-4750 GCA_964471485.1 uncultured Sandaracinobacter sp.
ACATCGTCCAACCCGGCACTCAGGAAGATTGATGTCGATGTCAACACCGGCAAGATCGCCTGGCGCTCCACCCTTGGCGTCACCGACATTCTGCCCGAGGGCAAGCAGGATACCGGCCGCCCCGGCCTTGGCGGCGCCATCACCACCGCCTCGGGGCTGACCTTCGTCGGCGCCACCGACGACGCCCGCTTCCGCGCCTTCGACACCAGGACCGGCAAGGAGATCTGGACCTACCAGTTGCGCGGCGCCGCCAATGCGACGCCGGTCAGCTATCTCGGCAACAACGGCAAGCAATATATCGCCGTCATGGCGACCGGCGGCGGCCAGGTGGGCGCCAAGCTCACCACCGACGAACTGGTTGCATTCAGCCTGCCTTAAGCCGTAAGCCTGCATCCGAAAGGCAGTTATGCATAGACTCATCCCTGTAGCGCTTGGCGTGTTCGCGCTTGGCTTCGGTGTTTCCATCATGGCGCAGCCGGCGGCGGATACGCTTCCGGCCGGGCCGGGGCACGACACCATGGTGCGGGTCTGCTCGGAATGCCATTCGCCGGACATCGTCGCCGACCAGCGCATGACGGCGGATGGCTGGCACGATCTGGTGGAGCAGATGGCCGGCATGGGCGCGCAGGCCAGCGACGCCGAGCTGGAGGAAATCGCCGCCTATCTCGCCCGGAGTTTCCCGGCCACTCCGGCGGCGGCGCCCGGCTCCTGACCCTCTGATTGTTGCGCTGTTTGCGTGGAAGCCCGCCCCTTGTGGCGGGCTTTTTCGCGGGCTTTTTTTTCGGTGAGGCCGCCCCCTCGACAGCGAAACGCCCGAAGCCTTGCGGCTTCGGGCGTTTCCATTTTTCCGTTCAGGTGCGTGGCTTAGAAGCGGCCGCGCACGCCGATGACGAAGTAGCGGCCGATCACGTCGTAATGCGCCTGCGAACTGGGATAGAATTCCGTCGGCTGGGCATTGTTCCGTGGCATGAACACGAACTTGTCGAACAGATTGGCAACGTTCGCGTAAAGCGTGACCGGATTGTCGCCCTGGCGGATGTCGACCGAGGCGTTGAGGTTCACATAGGCCACCGGCGAAATCCGGTTGTTGGCGACATAGACGTTGGGCTGCCTGGTATAATAGAGCGCGCCCAGATAGCGGACGTTGGTGCCGAGGTTGACCCGGCCGACCCGGTAGCTCACCTGTCCGTTCATGGTCAGCTTCGGCACGCCGGCATCGGCGCCCGCCAGAATCTGCGGCAGCGCCCCAGGGCTTGAGGCCTGCTCGTAATTCCAGGTGTAGTTGCCGAGCAGGCGCATATCGAGGCGGCCGGCGCCGAGATCGGTGCGATAGCCGACCTCGAAGTCCAGCCCTTCCTGGGTGCTGTAGGCCTGGTTGAACGGCACCGTGGTCAGCGTCAGCGGGAAGTTGTCCAGCGAGGTGTCGCTGAACGGCAGCGGGCGGTTGATATATTGGCAGGTCGGCCCGGTGCCGTTCGAATCCTCGCACAGCTGGTTGATGAGCGCGGTGCCCGGCCGGGTGATCTGGTCGCGGATGCGGATCTTGTAATAGTCGACCGAGGCGCTGAAGCCGGGGAAATAGCTCGGCTGCCAGACGCCGCCGATGGTGATCGTCTTGGCCTTTTCCGCCTTCAGCTCCGGGTTGCCCCGGTTCAGGGTGATGACGTTGTCGCTGCCGCCGGTGTGCAGGTCGTTGAAGATGCCGCGCGTGGAGCCGGTGCCCTGGAACAGTTCGTAAAGGGTCGGCGCGCGGATGTCGCGCGACAGCGTGCCGCGGAAGCGCAGGTCGTCGATCGGCGACCAGCTGCCGCCGACCTTCCACGCCCAGATGCTGCCGGTGACGCTATAGTCCACATAGCGCGCGGCGAAGTTGGTGCTCAGTTGCTGGAAGAACGGCACGTCGGACAATAGCGGCACGTCGATTTCCGCATAGGCTTCCTTGATGTTCTGCTTGCCGAAGGCCTTGCCGACGTTGGTGGAATTCCACAGCAGGTTGAACGGGTTGGCGGCGGCGCGCAGCCCCTCCGGGATGCCGTTCAGGTCGGCCGGATTGGTGGCGGCGGCTTCGTTCAGCCCCGGCTCGTAGAGCAATATGGGGGTGCTGGGGTCGACGTTGCTGGTCTGGTCGATCTTCTGCTGGCGGTATTCGCCGCCGAAGGCGAAGTTGACCATGCCGGCCGGCAGCTCGAACAGCGGCCCGGAAAGATTGGCCGAGACGGCGTTCTGGTGCTGCTTCACCTGATATTGCGACGGCTCGTCCTGGACCCAGGAATAGGCGGCGGCCGAAGGCGAGCCGTTGCCGAACGGATTCCAGGGCAGGCAGCCCGGAATCACCCCCGGATTGGTCAGATCCATGCGGCAGACGATGTTGCCGTTGGCGGCGCCGCCGTTGAATTCCCCTTCGTCGACGGCGTCGAGCGCCGCGAACCAGCGGGTCTGGTTGAAGTTGCCATAGTGGCGCATCTTCAGTTTCGACTGGCCGTGCGAGAAATTGACATCCCAGTTGAAGTCGCCGAACGAACCCTTGACGCCGCCGAGCACGGTCAGCGACTTGTTGTTGGTCAGCGCTTCCTTGGGGTGCTGGTCGGCTTCGACGCGGCTGCCGATGAACGAGGTGATTCCTTCCGCCTCCATGGCGTCGCGCACATATTGCGGCAGGAAGGCGTTGTCGGAATACATCTGGAACGAATTGAACTGCGTTCCGGCGCCGACCGTCACATAGCGGGTGTCGGCATCCGACCAGCTTCCTTGCAGGAAGCCGGTAACGCCGCCGCCGAAATCATAGTCGAAGCGGCCGAAGGCCTGCTTGGTCCGCAGCTTGCTGGTGAGGGTGGTGCCGAACGACACCGACGTGTCTGCGCCGCCGACGTTGAAGTTCGGCGTTCCGGTCAGTTCGCCGAGATCGGCCAGGTGAACGCCCTCGGGCGAGACCGGGCCGCCCACCAGCGTCGGCTCGAAGGTGTAGCCCTTCAGCGAGAAGGGCGTGGTGCCGCTGCGCGCTTCGGCCTGGGCCGCGGTGCGGCCGTTGGTGATCAGCGTGCCATAGGTGGCGTGGCCGAGGCGGACATTGTAGACCGGCGTATAGGGGTTCTCGGCGCAGGTGCCGGTGGAGCACACCGGCCTGCCTGATGCATCACGGGTTGGATTGGCGCCGACGTTCACCCAGCCGCCTTCATAGTTGCCGCCATAGGGGCGCTCGCCGTTGTTGGGGATGCCGGGCTGGTAGAAATAGTCGAAGCTGGCTTCGAAGTGCAGACGATTGTCGAAGAAATATTTGCCGACGGCAACGCCCACTTTCTGCTGCGGATTGTCGTGGCGGCTGGAAATGCCGGTCTGGGCGGAGAATTTGACGCCGGTGAATTCGGTGTCGAGGATGAAGTTGACGACGCCGGCCACGGCATCTGAACCATAGGCGGCCGAGGCGCCGCCGGTGACGACATCGACGCGCTGGATCAGCGACTGCGGGATGATGTTGGCGTCGGTGGTGCCGTTGAAGCTGGTGGGCGGCAGCCGCTGGCCGTCGAGCAGCAGCAGGGTTTCGATCGAGCCGAGGCGACGGAGATTCAAATAGTTGCCGGCGCTGGGCGTGCCGGCCTGGCTGCTGGTGACGTTGGCGCCGGCGGTGGCGGCGAACTGCGGCAGGCTGCTGAGGCTGGAGGCCAGGCTTTCCGGCTTCTGTTCGAGCAACTGTTCCGTCGACACCACGGTGACGGGGGTGGGCGCGGCGAATCCGGTGGCTACAATCCGCGATCCGGTGACGACGATGTCGCCGCTGCCGGAATTGTCGGCAGTTTGCGCCTGCGCGGTGCCGACGGCAAGGCTGGCGACACCGGCGAACAGCGCCGAGCGAAGAAACATAATGTTCGTCATAACCCCTATCCTGATCCGATTCAGACTGTTTTCGTTTGACGGCGTATCTGTATTTAGGCGGAAAGCAAAACCGCCTGGCCACAGGGCGTCGCATGCGTGGATTTCTGCATACTGTCTGCTTCGAGACGATGTCAATCCATTTGCCGCCGGTCGCGCCTCTCGGGACAAGTGTGGCCGAAATCCCACACATCGGCGCGATATTTGGCGTTATCCGCGGCCAATGGAGAAAATTCGGGCAAACGCGTTTGACATGTCCGAATACTGTATACATAAGTTGCCGCGCGCAGCTTTCCACGGCCTGTAGTGTAGAATGCCCAGGAGGGTGCGATCCTGAACACAATTGCCCGAACCTGCGGGCGGGGAGGTATTCAAGTGGTGGAATTTGCAACGACCGTGCGCGCCTTGCGTAGCGCCGGCCTGCTGGCCTCGGCCGGGGTGGCGGCCTTGCTTGCCGGCGCGGCGCCTGTTCTGGCGCAGGCGCAGGCAGACGTCAGCGACACGCTGGCCGACATCATCGTCACCGGCTCCAGCATTCGCGGCGTCGCCCCGGTGGGTTCGGCGCTGATCGGCGTCGATCGCTCGGTGATCGACGACATCCAGCCGGCCAGCACCCAGGAACTATTGTCCTACGTGCCGCAATTGGGCAACTTCGGCACCAACGCCGAGCAGTCGACGCCAGGCCGCTTCCGTAGCGCCGGCTTCTATCCGAACATCCACAACGTCGGCATCTATGCGACGCTCACCCTCATCAACGGCCACCGCATCGCCCCGGTCGGCGGTGAAGCGGTGTTCCCCGACCCGACGCTGGTCCCGACCATCGCCATCGACCGCGTCGCAGTGGTGGCCGACGGCGGTTCGGCCATTTACGGTTCCGATGCCG
>CAYYGQ010000183.1:0-4737 GCA_964471485.1 uncultured Sandaracinobacter sp.
CGGCAAGACCATGCTGCTGGAACGGCTTGGCGCGCATGGCGAGCAGGTGCTCGATCTGGAAGCGCTCGCCGGGCACCGGGGGTCGCTGTTCGGCGCCGTTCCCGGCGGCCAGCCGGCGCAAAAGGCGTTTGAAAGCGCGCTTTACGATGCGCTGTCGCGCCTGGACCCGGCGCGGCCGCTGTTCGCCGAGGCCGAGTCGAGCCGGATCGGCGCGCTGACGCTGCCGCCGGCGCTTTGGGCGGCGATGGAGCGGGCGCCCAGAATCGGCGTCCGCGCCACGGAATCGGTCCGCGTCGCCCATATCCTCGATCGTTACCGCTGGATTGCCGGCGACCGCGCCGCCCTGGCAGAGGCGATCGGCCGTTTGCCCTCGCACCATTCGCGGGCGCGGAAGGAAGAATGGCGGGCCATGGCGCTGGCCGGGGATCTGGCGCCGCTGGTGCGCGCCCTCGTCCGCGACCATTATGATCCGGCCTATGCGCGCTCGACCGGGCGGCGGCGGGGGGCGCTGCTGGGCGAGGTGGAGCTGACGGGCGGCGCGGCGGATGTCAGGGCGATTCGCGCCCTCGTTGCACAGCATCCCGGGCCGCCAGACGGCGGGCGATGACGGCGCAGGCGATCAACTGGATCTGGTGGAACAGCATCAGCGGCAATATGGCAAGGCCGAGGGCGGACGGCGCGAACAATACGCCGGCCATCGGCACCCCCGAGGCCAGGCTTTTCTTCGAGCCGCAGAACAACAGCACGATGCGATCCTGCAACGGCAGGCCGAGCCATTGGCCGACCTTCCAGGTAAGGCCGAGCACAAGGCCCAGAATGACGAGCGACAGCCCCAGCAGCCGCAGCAGATCGACCGCCGAGAGCTGATCCCAGAGGCGCATGGTGACGGCGTGGCTGAAGGCGGCGTAGACGATCAACAGGATCGAGCCGCGGTCGACGGTCAGCGTCAGGGCGCGGTGGCGCTTCAGGAAGCCGCCCAAGCGCTTGTGCAGCAGGTGGCCGGCGACGAACGGCAGCAGCAGTTCGAGGACGATCGACAGCACGGCGTCCCCCGACATGGCCGCCCCGGCGCCGCTCAGCAGCAGCGCCACCAACAGGGGCGTCATCAATATTCCGAACAGATTGGAAAAGGCGGCGCTGACCACGGCGGCGGCCACGTCGCCGCCGGCGATCGACGTGAAGGCGATCGACGACTGCACCGTCGATGGCACCAGCGTCAGGAACAGGATGCCGCTGGCCATGGTGGCGCCGGCAAGCCCCGAATGGACGAGGGCGACGCCGATCAGCGGAAACAATAGATAGGTGCTGGCCAGGACGGCGCCATGCAGGCGCCATTTCATCAGGCCGTCGCGGACGGCGGCGTGCGGCAGCCGGGCGCCGTGCAGGAAGAACAACAGCACGATGGCCGCCGTCGAGGCGTGCTCCACCAGGTCCGCCGCCACGCCCGACGCCGGCAGCACGCTTGCCAGCGCCACCATGCCGACGAGCAGCAGCAGAAAGGGATCGAGAAGAACGGAGCGAATCACGGCAAGGCTGTTGCCGGAAAGCGCGCCGTTTCGAAAGTCCGGCTTCAGGATCGGCCGATATGGCGGACGGCGAGCCACAGCCCGCCCAGCGCCGCCACCAGCGCGGTCAGCGCCACCACGGCGCCTTTGCCGCTGTCGGCCAGGGTGGACAGGCGTTGCAGCAGGCCGGCGGCCCGCACGTCGGCCGGCACCCGGACCTGGATCACGCGATCTTCCGACGTTTCCCAGAGCTTGCCGCTGTCGTCCCGGCCAAGCTCGGCGAACAGCCGCAGCGTCAGCCGCTGCGTGCCGGCGGCGGTTGCCGTGACGTTCCAGTCCCAGGCGATTTCGGGGCGCGACAGCAGATCCTGCCGTTCATCGCCGAGCGGCGTGACAGCAAGCCCCGCCGTGCGGGCGATCAGTTGCGCCCGCATGTAGCGCGATGCCTGCACCGGAAATTCCTCCCGGCCGCCGGGAAGGCCTTCGAGCGCCTCGGCGACGCGGCCGGCGGCGGCGTCGCGCACGAGGACGAAGCGGATGGGCACGGTTTCGCCAAGGGCGATTTCGTTCGGCGTGTTGAAGCCGGCCATCGCTGGCCGCAGCCGTTCATAGGCGGCGCAGACGGCCACCGGCAGCAGTTCGCCGCCGGCCGCGGCGCAGGGCTGGTCGGCGTCCGGCGGGCCGGTGGCCGGGCCGGTGGCGGTGGCCGGAGGGCGGCCGGCTTCCTTGCCCTTGGCTCCAAAGCCTTTGGCCCCAATGTTTTTGGCTGAAGCGGGCGCGGATTTCGGAGCCGGTGCGGGGATCGGCCGTTGCGCCGAGTTCGGCACGGGAAGAATCGCCGACTCTCCGCTGGAAACCCAGGCTTCCCCAGCGTCCACCATGGCGTCTGGCGCCATGCCGTCTGGTGCCATGCCGTCGGGCGGGGCGTCGTTCGTGGAGGGCGATTCGGGCGGCGTTTCCCCGCTTTCGGCGACGACATCGAAACTGCCTTCGTCGATCCGATCGGTCGCTGTCTGGCCGGTCGCTGTCTGGTCGGTGGAAGGCGCGCCGCACGAACCAAGCGCCAGCAAGGCGGCCGCAGCCAGAAGCGGAATCATGTGTCGCATTGCCCCGGCCCCCGGCCGCCATGGCCAAGCATAACAGGAATTCTGGCACCCGCCAAACCGGATCGCGCGAATCGCCCCAGCTTTGCGTCTGCGCTTTGGTCTCGCCCGGCCTTGCGCCGCGCCGGTTCGCTGGTATATGCCGCCGCTTCTGTTTCAGGTGACGGGCAGCCGCGTTTTCGTGCGGTGCGACGCGGGTGTGGCGGAACTGGTAGACGCGCTGGATTTAGGTTCCAGTGTCGAAAGACGTGGGGGTTCGAGTCCCTTCACCCGCACCATTCGGGTTCGCCTGTCGGCCCACTTTGAAGAGGAATGCCGTTCATGACTGCCACCGAGACGCTGAACGAGGGACTGAAGCGCGCCTTTGATCTGGTGATCGCCGCCGACTTGATTGCCGGCAAGGTCGATGCCGCGATTCAGGAAGTGGCGCCGCAGGTGCGGATGCCGGGCTTTCGCCCCGGAAAGGTGCCGGGCAACCTGATCCGCAAGATGCACGGGGAATCGCTGCGCCGCGAGGCGACGCAGGAAGCGGTGAACGAGGCGGTGAACCGGCTGCTTTCGGACAACGGCTTCCGCCCGGCGACGCAGCCGCAGGTGGATGTGGACGGCGGGGTTGGCGAAGGCGAGGATCTGAAGCTGTCCGTTCGCTTCGAGATCCTGCCCGACGTGCCGGACGCCAGGATCGACGGCATCGAGCTGGAACGCCTGACCGTCGAAGCGACCGAGGACGAAGTGGCGGCGGCGCTGGAGCGTCTTGCCGAGGCGCAGAAAAGCTTCAAGGACGCGCCGAAATCGCACAAGGCGAAAACCGGCGATGTCGTCGTCATGGATTACAAGGGCACGGTCGCCGGCAAGGCGTTCGAGGGTGGCACCGGCGAGGGCATGGAGATCGAGCTTGGCTCGGGCCGGCTGATTCCCGGCTTCGAAGAGGGCCTGGCCGGCGTCAAGACCGGCGACGAGCGCACCGTCCAGGTGACGTTCCCGGAAGATTATCCGGCGAAGGATCTGGCCGGCAAGGCCGCCGAGTTTGCCGTTGCCGTCACCCAGGTGAAGCAGCCGAAGAAGGTGGAACTGAACGACGAGCTGGCCACCAACCTCGGGCTTGAGGATCTGTCGAAGCTGAAGGAAGTGCTGAAGGACCAGGTGGAGGCCGAGCTTTCCAGCCTTACCCGCACCTATCTGAAGCGGAAATTGCTCGACCATCTGGCGGCCGAGCATCATTTCGAGGTGCCGCCGTCGATGGTGGAGGCCGAGTTCCAGCAGATCTGGGCGCAGGTGGAGCAGTCGGCCAGCGACGAGGAAAAGGCGGCGATGGAAGCCGAGCGCGGCGACTATGGCCGCATCGCCGAGCGGCGCGTGCGCCTTGGCCTGCTGTTGTCGGACATCGGCCAGAAGAACAATGTGCAGGTCAGCCAGGCGGAAATGAGCCGGCTGGTGGGGCAGGAAGCGGCGCGCTTTCCGGGCCAGGAACGCGAAGTGCAGAAATATTTCGCCGAAAACGCCATGGCGGCAGCCCAGCTTCGCGCCCCGCTGTTCGAGGAAAAGGTGGTGGACTTCCTGCTGGGGAAGGCAAAGATCAGCGACCGCGCCGCCACCCGCGCCGAACTGGAAGCGGCCATCGAAAGCGAGGACGAAACGCCGATCGCCGCCCTTCCTGGCCACGACCATCATGGCCACGATCATCATGGCCACGTGCACGGACCCGACTGCGACCACGATCATGATCACGGCCACGATCACGGCAGCGGGGTGAAGCCGGCGAAGAAGAAGCCGGCGGCGAAGAAGGCGGCCGCCAAGGCAGAGCCAGCCAAGGCCGAGAAGGCGGCGCCGGTGAAGAAGGAAGCGGCGGCTAAGAAGCCGGCAGCGAAGAAGGCGACGTCCAAGAAGCCGGCCGAGACCACCGAGGCCGGGGAAGCGGCCAAGGCCGAAAAGCCGGCCAAGGTAGCCAAGGCCGAAAAGGCGGCGGCGCCGAAGAAGGCTGCGAAAAAGCAGGCCGAATAGGCCGTCTGCTCTTCCGGCGCCCGCGCTTCAGAAGCCGGCGCGCACCCGGAAGAGCAGCTTGCGGTCGCCCGTCCGGCTGTGGAAGCGGCCGGGGCCGAAGTCGATCGGGCCGTCGCCGAGGCTGTTGC
>CAYYGQ010000184.1:0-4667 GCA_964471485.1 uncultured Sandaracinobacter sp.
AGCCTGCACGAGATCACCCCCATCCAGCTGGCGACCCAGGTGTTGCAGGCGATCCGCGACCGCAACTCGATCGACACCCGGGATGTCGACGATGTGATCCTCGGCTGCGTGTCGCCGGTCGCCGAGCAGGGGGCGGACATCGCCCGCATGGCCGTTCTGAACGCCGACTATGCCGAATCGACCCCCGGCGTGCAGGTGAACCGCTTCTGCGCCTCGGCGCTCGAATCGGTGAACATCGCCGCCGCCAAGGTGCTGTCCGGCGAGGCGCTGTTCGCCATCGGCGGCGGCGTCGAAAGCATGAGCCGCGTGCCCATGGGCTCGGACGGCGGCGCCTGGATGACCGACCCGGCCGTCGCTTTCAAAACCTATTTCGCCCCGCAGGGCGTCAGCGCCGACCTCATCGCCACGCTCGACGGCTTCTCGCGCCACGATGTCGATGCCTTCGCCGTCGAATCGCAAAAGCGCGCCGCCGCCGCCTGGGCCGACGGTCGTTTCGCCCGCTCGATCGTGCCGGTGAAGGATGTCATCGGCGAAGTCGTCCTCGACCACGACGAGCATATGCGCCCCGGCACCGACCTTGCCGCGCTCGCCGCCCTGAAGCCAAGCTTCGCCGCCCTCGGCGAGCAGATGCCCGGCTTCGATGAAATCGCCAGGCTGCGCTATCCGCAGGTGGAACGCATCAACCATGTCCACCACGCCGGCAACTCGTCGGGGATCGTCGACGGCGCCTCCGCCGTGCTGGTGGGCGGCCGCGAGATCGGCCAGAAATACGGCCTGACCCCGCGCGCCCGCATCAAGGGCATGGCCTCCATCGGCTCGGAACCGATGATCATGCTGACCGGGCCGGCGCTCGTCACCGAAAAGCTGCTGGGCCGGCTGGGCATGGCGGTGGCCGACATCGACCTTTACGAAGTGAACGAGGCGTTCGCCGCCGTGGTGCTGCGGATGATGGCGCATCTCTCCATCCCGCACGACAAGGTGAACGTGAACGGCGGCGCCATCGCCATGGGCCACCCGCTGGGCGCGACCGGCGCCATGCTGCTTGGAACCGCGCTCGACGAACTGGAGCGCACCGGCAAGGGCACCGCCCTCGTCACCCTTTGCGTCGGCGGCGGCATGGGCACCGCAACCGTCATCGAACGCATCTGAGCCACGGGAGACACAAATGGCCAACGAAGCAATCCGCCAGGATCTGGACGCCGACGGCATCCTGCTGCTCACCATCGACTGCCCCGGCCTGTCGATGAACGTCATCAACGAGGCGCTGACGGCCGATCTGGTCGCCGCCGTCGAACGAATCCGCAGCGACGACAAGGTGAAGGGCGCCGTCATCACCTCGGGGAAGGCGTCGGCCTTCGTCGCCGGCGCCGACTTGAAGGGCATGAACTTCGGCGCCGCCAGGGCCGGCAACGGCCAGTCGCGCATGGCGCGGCTGTTCGAAGGCATCTTCCCGCTGAGCAAACTGCTGCGCGACCTTGAAACCTGCGGCAAGCCGGTGGCGGCGGCGGTGAACGGCCTTGCCCTTGGCGGCGGCCTTGAAATCGTCCTTGCCTGCCATCATCGCGTCGTCGCCGCGGACAATCCGAAGCTGGTGCTCGGCCTGCCGGAAGTGCTGGTGGGCCTGCTTCCGGGCGCCGGCGGCACCCAGCGGCTGCCGCGCCTTGTCGGCGTGCAGGCGGCGCTTCCCTATCTGCTGCAAGGGAAAAACATGAAGGCGGCCGAGGCCTTGCAGCTTGGCGTCGTGCAGCAGGCGGTGCCGGGCGACCAGTTGATCGCGGCGGCCAGGGCCTGGGTGAAGGAAAACCCCAATGGCGGCGTGCAGCCCTGGGACCAGAAGGGCTTCCGTTTTCCGGGCGGCGTCGGCGCCACCAACCCGGCTTTCGTGCAGACCTTCATCGCCGCCACCACCATGGCGCACGGGCAGACGCACGGCAACATGAACCAGGTGCGGGCGATCCTGTCGGCGGTCTATGAAGGCACGCAGCTGCCGATGGACAGCGCCATCCGCGTCGAAGGCAAATATTTCGCCAAAGTGGCGGCCGATCCGCAGGCCGGCAACATGATCCGCACGCTGTTCGTGTCGAAGCAGGCGGCGGAAAAGGGTGCCCGCCGCCCGAAGGACGTGCCGGTCGCGAAAACGCAAAAGCTCGGCATCCTCGGCGCCGGCATGATGGGGGCGGCCATCGCCATGGTTTCGGCGCAGGCCGGAATCGAAGTGGTGCTGCTCGACCGCGACCTGCCGGCGGCGGAAAAAGGCAAGCAATACACCATTGACAGGCTGGCGAAGAAGCGCACGGCGGCGGACAAGGCGGCGGAAATCCTGAACCGCATCCGCCCGACCGCCGACTATGCCGACTTGAAGGGCTGCGACTTCATCATCGAAGCGGTGTTCGAAGCCCGCGACATCAAGGCGGATGTCACGAAAAAGGCGGAAAGCGTGGTCGGCGCCGACACCATCTTCGGCTCCAACACCTCGACGCTGCCGATCACCGGCCTTGCGGAAAACTGGAGCAAGCCCGAGCATTTCATCGGCGTCCACTTCTTCTCGCCGGTCGAGCGCATGCCGCTGGTGGAGATCATCGTCGGCCGGAAGACCGGGCCGGAGGCGATCGCCAAGGCGCTCGACTATGTGGCGCAGATCCGCAAGACGCCGATCGTCGTCAACGACAGCCGCGGCTTCTACACCAGCCGCTGCTTCGGCACCTATGTCGACGAGGGGCTGGCCCTTGTCGCCGAAGGGGTAAAGCCCGCCTTGATCGAGAATGTCGGCCGGCAGATGGGGATGCCGGTCGGGCCGCTGGCGGTGAACGACGAAGTGGGGATCGACCTTACCTGGAAGGTCGGCCAGCAGACCAGGCAGGATCTGGGCGATTCCTACCGCCCGTCGGCCGGCGAGGCCGTCACCGCGAAGATGATGGAGCTTGGCCGCCACGGCCGCAAGAACGGCAAGGGCTATTATGTCTATCCCGAGGACAGGGGGCCGAAATATCTCTGGCCCGAGCTTGCCTCCATCTTCCCGGTCGCGGCCGCCCAGCCGTCGCCGCAAGCAGTGCGGGAGCGGCTGTTCTACCGGCAACTGGTGGAAACGGCGCGCTGCTTTGCCGAAGGAGTGCTGGAAACGCCCGAGGACGGCGACCTCGGCGCCATCTTCGGCTGGGGGTTCGCACCCTTCACCGGCGGGCCGTTCAGCGCCATGGACAGCATCGGTCTGGCCAACGTGGTGCAAACGCTCGACCGGCTGGCGCAACGGCATGGCGACCGCTTCGCGGCGCCGCAACTGCTGCGCGACATGGCGGAAAAGGGCGAGACTTTCTACGGCAACGCCGCGGGGAAGCAGGCGGCCTGAGGAACAAACGGGCGGGCCGGTTTCCCGCCCGCCGTCAGCCCACCAGCTTCAGCAGCCGGCGCTTGGCCGGCGCCAGCACCGTCGCCAGATCGTCGCCGCGCTTCAGCGTTTGCCCGGCTTCGCCCAACAGGCTGTATTGCCCCTGCCTGAGGTGGCGTGACGGCTCTTTCAGCAGGCGCATTTCCGGCCGCTCGCTGGCGCGGCGGAAGGCGGAGAAAACCGCCGCCCTGGCGGTGAAGTCGATGGCATAGTCGCGCCATTCGCCGGCGGCGACCATCTGGCCATAGAGTTGCAGGATCAGCAGCAGTTCGGCCCGGTCGAACAGCACCTGGCCGGGCGCGCGTAACGGCAGAACCGTCAAGCCGCCTCGCCGCCGGTCTTGCGCTTCGTCGCCTCCAGTGCGTCCAGGCGTTTCCGCAGCAGTTCGATTTCGCATTGCAGGAATTCCATGCGCTGCGTCGCCGGGTCGAACTTGTTGCCGCAAGGCGTGGCATAGGGCACGAAGTCGCGCTTTTCCTCGACCAGCACCGGCACCGGCTTTGCCGGAATGCCAACCATGGTCGCCCCCATGGCGACATCGCGGGTGACGACGGCGTTGGCGCCGATCTTGGCGCCGCGGCCGATGGTGATCGGCCCGAGGATGGCGGCGTTCAGCGAAATGACGACATCGTCCTCGACGGTGGGGTGGCGCTTGCCGCCGACGCCATCGGTCGGGTTGGTGCCGCCAAGGGTCGCGCCCTGGTAGATGGTGACATTGTCGCCGATGACAGAGGTTTCGCCGATGACGACGAAGCCATGGTCGATGAACAGGTTGCGGCCGATAACGGCGCCGGGATGAATGTCGATCGCCGTCAGGAAGCGGCTGAAATGGTTGACGAGGCGGGCCAGAAGAAACAGGCGCGTCCGGTACAGCAGGTGCGCCACCCGGTGCAGGCCAAGCGCCCAGACGCCCGGATAGATCAGGATTTCCAGGCGCGAGCGCGGCGCCGGGTCGCGTGCCCGGATGCTGGCCAGATAGGAAGAAAGGGTGCGGAACATGGCTGTTTCGTTACTCTCGTTTCCCTGCCTTAATAGGGGCAGTGGACAGCAGATACCAGCCTGACGCCGGGGGCGCGACGGGGAATTGCCAGCTGAGGCGCGATCGGGCACAACAAAAACGATGGTGATCGACCAGACCTTCCTGTTGTTTGTCGCCGTCGGCTTCGCCGCCCAATTGGTCGATGGGGCGCTTGGCGGCGGCTTCGGCGTGATTTCCTCGTCCGTTCTCGTGGCGACGGGCGTGCCGCCCAAGGCCGCCTCGGCCGGAATCCATGTGGTGAAG
>CAYYGQ010000185.1:0-4649 GCA_964471485.1 uncultured Sandaracinobacter sp.
CCTCCAGCCACTCCGCCTCCGCCGGCTCCAGCTGGTCGTCGCCGCCGAGAATGTCGAATCCGGCGGCGCCGAGCGCTTCACGCAGCAGAACGAAATTCCGCTGCTGCCGGTCCATCAGCGCCGTCGCCGCGGCCGACACCCTGGTCAATTGCTGCAACGGAGTCAGGCCGTCGTAGGAAGGGGTCTCGATGCCCTCGTCCACCTGGCCACGCAGGCCGGCGACCCGCACCATCATGAACTCGTCGAGATTGTTGCCGGAAATCGACAGGAACCGGAGACGCTCCAGCAGCGGATGCGTCGGGTTCATCGCTTCCTCCAGCACCCGGTCGTTGAACGCCAGCCACGACAGTTCGCGGTTCAGATAGCGCGCCGCGCCCGGCACCCTGGCGAGATCTGCGGGCTGTGCAAGCGGCGGATGGCGGCGACTGACCATGGCCGTTGATAGCCCGGGAACGCCGCCAGCGCCATCATCTCTGCCACGATCATGCCCGCCACCGCGGATGCGGAAAGGACCGGCCACCGCGGATGCGGAAAGGCCCAACTTGCCTGCGGGCGCGGAATCGGAAAAGATGGGCCATGCGTCCGGCCGATCCACCCCGCTCCGCCCTACCCCGTTCCGCCCCACCCCGCTCGGCTCCACCCCGTTCCGTCACGCCCCGGTCCGCCACGCCGCCCTTCCGTCTTTCGGGGCGCGCGGCAGGCGATTCGCCGTTGCTGCTGGCGTCGCCGCACAGCGGTCGCTGGCTGCCCGAGGAATTTCTGGCCGGCTGCGCGGTTGCCGCCGCCGCGCTCCGTTGCCTCGAAGACGCGCATGTCGGCCTGCTGTTGCGACGAAGCGCGGAAGCCGGCGTGCCGCTGATCGAGGCGACGCACGCCCGCGCCATCCTCGATCTGAACCGCGCCGAGCAGGAATATGACCCGGCCATGCTGGACGGGCGGCTGCCGCATCCCCCTCTGCCGTCCGAACGGGTGCGGCGCGGCTACGGCCTGTTCCCGAAATTCGCGGCGCCGGGAATCGCCATTCATCGCGCGCGCATCCCGGCGACAACCGCCGCGGCGCGGATCGAGGCGCTGCACCGCCCCTGGCACAGCGCCATCGGCGCCGCCCTCGACGCCGCCCGCCGGCGCCACGGCTTCGCCGTGCTGCTCGATGTCCATTCCATGCCGCCGCTCGCCGCCGGCAACGGCACCGCCGCGCGGCTGGTGCTCGGCGACCGCTTCGGCCGCAGCGCGGCGCCGGCTCTCGTCGACTGGCTGGAGGAGGCCTTCGCCGCCGAGGGCCTGAAGGTCGCCCGCAACCGGCCCTATGCCGGCGGCCACGATGTCGAACGCCACGGCGCGCCCGGCGCCGGGCTGCACGCCGTGCAACTGGAATTCGACCGCAGCCTCTACATGGATCCGGGCAGCCTGGAGCCGCACGAAGGCTTCGACCTGCTGGCCGCCATGCTCGCCCGCGTCGTCGGCCGGCTGTCCGCATGGCTGGCGCGAAAACCGCTTGCGGGGGGACTGCCGCTCGCCGCCGAATAGAGCCGGATCGTCGGAGCGGGCCTCCGGCCGATTGCCACCACAGCGGATGAAATGGCTCTTGATCTTGCCCTTTGGTTAATGCACGATCACCAGGTTCACAGGGGAGCAAAGAGGGGAGCAAAGAAATGCGGAAACTTACGGGCTTTCTGGCCGGCGCCGTGCTGGCCGCCTCCGCGGCCACGGCCAACGCCGTCGTCGTACTCGACTTCGAGGGCATCGGCGCCACCTATCCGTTCATGAACACGGTGGAAATTCTCGATTTCTACAATGGCGGCACTTCGGCGGCCGGCACCAGCGGCGTCAATCATGGCGTATCGTTCGACAATGCCTCCGCCCTCTGCCTCAATACCGCGACGGACTCCTGTTCCAACACTTCGCATGGCGGCCTTGCCCCGGCTTCGGCCACCGGCGCCATGATCCTGACGCAAGACGGCGAAGCGGTGCTCGACTTCGCCGCCGGCTTCGACACCGCGCTTTCCTTCCTCTATACGCAGCCCTATGATGTCGGCTTTCCGTCCGCCGTCTATGTCTACGAAGGGCTGGGCGGCAGCGGCAATCTGCTCGGCTTTCTCGACCTCGACCTGACCGCTTCCGCTTGCGCCCCCGAATATAGCGCCACTTTCTGCCCGTTCGAGGTCGCCTCGCTCGGCTTTTCCGGCATCGCCCGCTCGGTGGTGTTCGAAGGCACGGCCAACTGGATGGTGTTCGACAATGTCACGCTCGGCAGCGCCACGCCGGGGAACGGCGGCTCGGTCGCCCCCGGCATCCCCGAGCCGACCACCTGGGCGATGCTGCTGATGGGCTTCGGCCTTGTCGGCATGACGGCACGGCGCCGGCGCATCACCTTCATCCGCGCCTGATCGGCCGCCATCGAAAAGCCCCGGCGAACCCCGGCGACACCCCCGGCGAAACCCACTCCCGGAACCATGGCCGGGGCTTTGCCGTTGCCAAAAGCCGGGGCGCGGACTAGAGCGCTTCCCGGCCTGAAACGCCGGGCCGGCTAGGCTGTTTCATTGTCCGCGCCGGCCTCCCGATCGAATGGCCCATTCGATGGCACAGGCCGCAGCGAATCGCTTTCCCAACCCCGCCGAAGGATCCCCATGTCGACCGCCAATGTCTCCGCCGCGCAACTGAAACTGTTCATCGAACGGATCGAGACTCTGGAGGAAGAAAAGCGCGGCATCAGCGACGACATCAAGGATGTCTATGCCGAGGCCAAGGCGAACGGCTATGACGCCAAGACGATGCGCGCCATCGTCCGCCTCCGCCGCATGGATCAGAACGCGCGTCAGGAAATGGAAGCCCTGCTCGAAACCTACAAGGCGGCGCTCGGGCTTGAACTCTAGGCACGCGCGGATCGCCCGCATGCCCCACCGGAGGCCCCGCCGCGGCATTGCCCGAACGGCATTTCGCCATTATGGCCGGACTTATGGCAGGCCATTCCAAATTCAAGACCATCATGCGCCACAAGGGCGCGCAGGACGCCAGGCGTTCGAAACTCTTCTCGAAGCTGGCGCGCGAAATCACCACGGCGGCGCGCGGCAACCCCGATCCGGCCTTCAACCCGCGCCTTCGCGCCGTCGTTGCGACGGCCAAGGCCAATTCGATGCCGAAAGACAATATCGAGCGGGCGCTGAAAAAGGCCGAAGGCGGCGACGCCGAGAATTACGAGGAAGTCCGCTACGAGGGCTTCGGCCCCGGCGGCGTCTCCATCATCGTCGAAACCCTGACCGACAACCGCAACCGCACCGCAACCGATGTCCGCACCGCCTTCGCCAAGAATGGCGGCAATGTCGGCTCGTCCGGCTCGGTCACCCACGGTTTCCAGCGGCTCGGCTACATCCGCTATCCGGCCGACGCCGCCAGCGCCGACAAATTGTTCGAGGAAGCCCTGGAGGCCGGCGCCGACGATGTCGAATCGGGCGACGAGGAGCATGAAATCTGGACCGCGGCCGACGGCCTTCACGAAGTGGCGCGGGCGCTGGAGGCCAGGCTCGGCGACGCCACGGAAACCAGGCTGGCCTGGCGGCCCAACGAATGGGTGCCGGTCGATGTCGATACCGCGCGCCAGTTGCTGAAGATGATCGACGCCCTCGAGGATCTCGACGACGTGCAGAATGTCTATGGCAATTACGACGTGCCCGACGACGTGAGCGACTCGCTCTAGAGGCGACGCTGGCCGCGCTCGCCATCCTCGGGATCGACCCCTCGCTTTCCCGCACCGGCTGGGGCCTGATCCACGCCGACGGCAACCGCCTCGTCCATGTCGCCCATGGCGCCATCGCCACATCCGCGAAGCAGCCGCTGCCGGAGCGGCTGCTGGCGCTGCACCAGGGGCTGGCCGCCGTCCTTTGCCGGCACGGCCCGGACGAGGCGGCGGTCGAGGAAGTGTTCGTCAACCGCAATCCGCAATCGACGCTGAAGCTCGGCCAGGCGCGCGGCGTCGCCCTGCTGGCGGTGGCCGGTCTCCCCGTCTTCGAACATGCGACGCGGCTGGTGAAAAAGGCCATCGTCGGCACCGGGGCCGCCGACAAGGGGCAGGTGGCGGCGATGGTGCTGCGCCTGCTGCCCGGCTGCGGCGACCTCGGCGAGGACGAGGCCGACGCGCTGGCCGTCGCCATCGCCCACGCCCATCTGCGCCGCGCCCTCATGTTCCGGGAAAGGGCCATCGCTTGATCGCCTCGCTGAAAGGCGTGGTGCAGGCGGTTGGCGCCGACCACGCCGTGATCGAAGTCGCTGGAATCGGCTATCTGTTGCAGATGTCGTCGCGCGGGCTGGCGGCGCTGCTGGTGGAGCAGGCGGTGTTCCTGCAAGTGGAAACGCAGGTGCGCGAGGATTCGATCACCCTCTACGGCTTTGCCACCAGCGACGAGCGCGACTGGTTCCGCCACCTCACCAGCGTGCAGGGGGTGGGGGGGCGCGTGGCGCTCGGCCTGCTCGGCGCGCTTTCGGTTGCAGACCTCGCGCGCGCCGTCGCCGCCGACGACAAGGCGATGCTGACCCGGGCGCCCGGCGTGGGGCCGAGGCTTGCCGCCCGGATCGCCACCGAACTGAAGGGGAAAGCGCCCGCCCCCGCCATTGGCGCGGCGGCGCCGGCCGTCACGGAGGGCGCCGCCGACGAC
>CAYYGQ010000186.1:0-4629 GCA_964471485.1 uncultured Sandaracinobacter sp.
TACGCCGCTGTCCGCCTGATCGAGGCGGTGGGCGAAAGCGGGCGGACGCTCGCCGAGCTGAAATCGGCGCTGCCGGCGGTCGTCAACACGCCGGAAATGCGCATCCCCTGCGCCGAGGAACGGAAATTCGCCGTGGTGGAGGCGATTCTGGCCCGGCTGAAAGCGGACGGCGCCGCCGTGAACGACACCGATGGCGCCCGCGTCAACAGCGAAGACGGCTGGTGGCTGCTGCGCGCCTCCAACACCCAGGATGCGCTGGTGGCCCGCGCCGAAGCGAAGGACGAGGCGGCGCTCGCCCGGCTGCTGCAACGGCTCGACGAACAGTTGGCGCAATCGGGCGTGGCGCGGACGGCAGCCGGCCACTAGGCCCGGACACCAGGTCCGGCTGCGGCCCAATCGCGGCCTTGCTGCGTTGCGGTAAAATTTTTTGCTGCAACGCACAAAACCGCTTGCATTCGGCAACGCGACTCCTTATTGTGCAGTGCAGCACGAAAGGAGTGAACATCCGATGGCCACTGTCAGCAACAAGACCGACGTCAGGGCGCGAAAGCCGGCGAAGGTGAAGTCGGCGGGCACGCGCAAGGCATCTGCTGCCGCTTCGGTTGTGTCCTCCGCCGCCCCGAAAGGATCGAACATGGCCGAGTCGCTCACCAACACCCTCAACAAGTCGCTGGAATCCGTTGCCCCCGCCGTTGGCAAGGCCGCAACCGAATTCATGAACCAGGCCCAGTCCACCCGCGAACAGGTGGAAGGCCGCGTCAAGTCCCTGATGGAGAAGAACATGAAGACGATGAACGAATTCACCGAATTTACCAAGGGCAATGTCGAAGCGCTGATCGAAAGCGCCCGCGCCGCCGCCAGCGGTGCCGAAGTGCTTGCCTCGCATTTCGTCGAAGCGTCGAAGAAGTCGGCCGAAGAAGCGCAGGCCGCGTTCAAGACGTTCTCCAGCGCCCGCACCCCGAACGAGTTCATTGCCGCGCAGAACGAATATGCCAAGGCGCAGTTCGACAAGGCGGTCGCCAATGCCAGCAAATTCTCGGAAACCTGGCTGAAGCTCGCCGGCGAAGTGGTGCAGCCGCTGTCGTCGCGCGTGGCGGTCGCCGCCGAAAGCGTGAAGAAGAATATCGCCGCCTGAACGGCGTAAGGGTATTCGTCAGGCGGAAGGCGGCGGAGGCAACTCCGCCGCCTTTTCCTTTTGCGCCGCCAGCAGAAATTCGACGTTGCCGCTGGGGCCGGTGATGGGCGAGGGCGTGCAGCCAAGGACGCGCCAGCCTTGCGTTTCCAGCCATCGGGCCGCCGCCTCGCACACCCGCTGGCGGACGGTAGGGTCGCGCACCACGCCGCCTTTCCCCACTTCCTGGCGCCCGGCCTCGAACTGCGGCTTGACGAGGGCGACGAGAAAGGCGCCCTCGCGCGCCAGTGCCAGCGGCGCCTCCAGCACCTTCGCAAGGGAAATGAAGCTGGCGTCGGAGACGATAAGATCGACCGCTTCCGGCACATGCTCGCGGCCCAGATGGCGGGCGTTCACCTGCTCCAGCACGACGACGCGGGGATCCTGCCTGAGCTTCCACGCCAGTTGGTTGGTGCCGACATCGACGGCGTAGACCCGCGTTGCGCCGTTCGCCAGCAGCACGTCGGTGAAGCCGCCGGTGGAGGCGCCGATATCGAGCGCCACCAGCCCGGCCGCGTCGATTCCGAAATGCGCCAGGCCATGGGCAAGCTTGAGGCCGCCGCGCGACACCCAGGGATGGTCGCGGCCGCGCACGGCGAGCGGCGCGTCCGCCGCCAGCAGTTCGCCGCTTTTCGCCAGCTTGCGTTCGCCGGCATAGACCTGCCCGGCCATGATCAGGGCCTGGGCGCGGGCGCGGCTGTCAACGAGGCCGCGCTCCACCAGCAGCAGGTCGGCGCGGCGCTTTTCGGTCATTCGGCCCCCCCGTTCCGCCCCCCGCCCTTCAGCCAAGGCGCGTTCCCGAAGCGTCGAGGCTGTTGTGGCGCAGCGCCTTCAGCACCGTCGCCACGATGCCGGCGGCGTCCAGGCCGGCCTCGGCATATTGCGCTTCGGGGCGGTCGTGGTCCTGAAACCTGTCCGGCAGGCGCATGGTGCGGATGCGAAGCCCGGAATCGAGCAGGCCATCGTCGGAGGCGAGCGTCAGCACATGGGCGCCGAAGCCGCCGGCCGCTCCTTCCTCGATGGTGACGACCACCTCGTGCATGGCCGCCAGCCGGCGGATCAGCGCTTCGTCCAGCGGCTTGGCAAAGCGCATGTCGGCGACCGTCGTCGACAGCCCGCGCGAATCGAGATCGTCCGCCGCCTTCAGGACCTCGGCAAGCCGGGTGCCGAGCGACAGGATGGCGATCTTCTTGCCCTGGCGAACGACGCGGCCCTTGCCGATGGCAAGGCGCTCGGGAATGTCGGGGAGGGTGACGCCGACGCCGCTGCCGCGTGGATAGCGCACGGCGATCGGCCCGTCGTCATAGGCGCAGGCGGTGTGCACCATGTGCACCAGTTCCGCCTCGTCGGCGGCGGCCATCACCACCATGTTTGGAAGCGTGGTCAGAAAGGCGATGTCGAAGCTGCCGGCGTGGGTGGCGCCGTCGGCGCCGACAAGGCCGGCGCGGTCGATGGCGAAGCGGACGGGAAGATTCTGGATGCAGACATCGTGCACCACCTGATCATAGGCGCGTTGCAGGAAGGTGGAGTAGATGGCCGCCCACGGCCGATAGCCTTCGGCGGCGAGGCCGGCGGCGAAGGTGACGGCATGCTGTTCGGCGATGCCGACATCGAAGCAGCGTTCGGGAAAGCGCTTCTGGAAGCGGTCGAGACCGGTGCCGGCCGGCATGGCGGCGGTGATGGCCACCAGCTTCGGGTCGTGGTCCGCTTCGCGGATGAGGGCGTCGGCGAACACCGAGGTATAGCTTGGCGGCCCGCCCGGCGCCGGCTTGAACTGCTTGCCCGTCACCACGTCGAACTTCGCCACGCCGTGGTATTTGTCGGCCGCCGCTTCGGCCGGCGCATAGCCCTTGCCCTTTTTCGTCACCACATGAACAAGGCACGGCCCCTGTTTGGCGTCGCGGATGTTTTCGAGGATCGGCACCAGCACGTCGAGGTTGTGGCCGTCCAAAGGCCCCACATAATAGAAGCCCAGTTCCTCGAAGAAGGCGCCGCCGGTGTTGATGGTGCGAAGAAATTCATCGGTGCGGCGCGCCGGCCCTTGCAGGCGTTCGGGCAGGGCCTTCTTGGCCAGTTGCCGCACCGCCTGGCGAAGGTTGAGGAAGGTGCTCGAACTGTAGAGGCGCGCCAGATAGGCGGAGAGCGCGCCCACCGGCCGGGCGATCGACATGTCGTTGTCGTTCAGCACCACGACGAGGCGGTTGCCGGCTTCGCGGGCGTTGTTCATGGCTTCATAGGCCATGCCGGCGCTCATGGCGCCGTCGCCGATGACGGCGATGGCCTTTTCCGGCGACCCGGAGAGGCGGCTGGCGGTGGCGAAGCCGACGGCCGCCGAAATCGAAGTCGAGCTGTGGCCGGCGCCGAAGGGGTCGTAGGGCGATTCCTGGCGTTTGGTGAACCCGGACAGGCCGCCGCCCTGGCGGAGGGTGCGGATCGCCTGCCGCCTTCCGGTCAGGATCTTGTGCGGGTAGCCTTGATGGCCGACATCGAAGATCAGCTTGTCGTCGGGCGTGTGGAACACATAGTGGAGCGCGACCGTCAGTTCGACGACGCCAAGGCCGGCGCCCAGATGGCCGCCGGTGGCGCTGACGGTGTCGATCACTTCGGCGCGCAGTTCGTCGGCCAGTTGCCGCAACTGGCCGGGCAGCAGACGGCGCAGCGCCGCCGGAGTCGACACGGTGTCGAGCAACGGCGTCTCCGGCCGCTGGTAAGGCGCGGCGGGGCTGCTGGAATCCACGGTCATGGCTTCGGGCTTAGCCCGAACGGCGAGCCGACAAAAGGCCCGTGCCGCCGTCTTTCCCGCCGTCTTTCCCTCAGGGCTGGCAATCCCGGCAGAGACCGAGCAGTTCCAGCACGGGCCGGCGCGGGGAAAAGCCGCTTTCGGTGGCGCGCGCCCGCATCTGCGTGGCCAGGCTGTCGTCGTCCAGATGGTCGATGCGGCCGCAGCGCTCGCAGATCAGAAAGATGCAGTCGTGCGAACAGGAGGGATGGGTGTTCACCACATAGGCGTTGCGGCTTTCGATACGCCGCGCCAGGTCGTTGGCGACGAAGAGATCGAGGATGCGGTAGACGCTGTTGGCGGACACGCGCCGCCCGGTGCGCTTCGACAGCTTTTCCGCCATGTCGTAGGCGGACGCCGGGCCGTCGACCTCGGCCAGTTCCTCGAACAGTTGCGCCCGAAGGTCGGTCCACTGTTCGCCAAGGGTGGTGAACTGCCGGCGCGCCGCGTCGACCAGCGCCCGGCTGCCCGGTTTCCAGTGGCCGCTTTCGGGCGGCCTGTGCTGCCCGCCCGGCGTCATTGGCCGTCTTCGGCGCCGGTGTCTTCGGCGCCGGTCTCGTCGGTGCCGGTGCTGGCGGTGCCGGTGCTGGCGGGGGCGGTGCTGGCGGGGCTGACCCGGTTGCTGGCGATGGCCGCCGCCAGCCGGTCGGCCGCCGCGCAGGGGGCGGCGCAGATCGCC
>CAYYGQ010000187.1:0-4608 GCA_964471485.1 uncultured Sandaracinobacter sp.
TGATCGCCGGCGGCTTCGCCATCGTCTTCGCGGTGAACGGCGCCATGGCCTATCTTGCCGCCAGCAACCAGCCCGGCCTGATCGTCGAGGACAGCTATGTCGCCGGCCAGCAGTTCAACGACGGCTTGCGCGCCGGCCGGCAACAGGCCGAACTCGGCTGGCGGCTGGACGCAAGGTTGGACAGGGGGCCGGACAGGGGGCCGAACACAGGGCCGGAAGGCGGGCGGCTGCTGCTCGACGCCCTCGATTCGCGCGGCCAGCCGCTGACGGGCCTCGTCGGCGAGGCGACGCTCACCCGTCCCTATGGCCACGAGCCGGCGCGCACCCTGCCGCTCCGGGAACTGGGCGGCGGCCGCTACACGACGGCCAGCTTCCCGGACGGGCGCTGGGTGGTGGAAATCCGCACCCGGCGCGGCGGCCAGCACCATTATCTGCAAACGCGGCTGGAGCCGGCCGGCTGACCATGGCGACGACAAGGCCGATTCCGGTGGACTCCCCCATGGTTCCCCCCACGGTTTCCACCCCCGCGCCGTTCGCGGTGGCCGCCGCCGCCGGGGAACATCTCGAACCCTTTATCGGCAAGGGCGCCGACGGCCGCCGCCGCCTCGACCTCCATGTGCCGGGAATCCACTGCGCCGGCTGCATCCGCAAGGTCGAAGGCGCGGTGCGCGCCCTGCCAGGGGTAGCGGCGGCGCGGGTGAACTTCACCACCAGGCGGCTGTCGGCGGAATGGCGGCCGGATACCCCCGGCAACGACCAGGTCGCCGCCGAAATCCTGGCGGCGGTCGAAGGCGCCGGCTTCGAGGCCCGCCCCTTCGCCGCCAGCGACGCCGCCGCCGGCGCCGCCGATCCGGCGTCGCGCCGGCTGCTGAAGTCGATGGCGGTCGCCGGCTTTGCCGCCATGAACATCATGCTGCTGTCGGTCTCGGTGTGGTCGGGGGCGACGGGGGCGACGCGCGACCTGTTCCACCTGATCTCGGGCGGCATCGCCATCCCGGCCATCGCCTACGCCGGCCAGCCCTTCTTCGCTTCGGCCTGGAAGGCGCTGCGGCGCGGCCACACCAACATGGACGTGCCGATTTCGATCGGCGTCATCCTCGCCACCCTGCTCAGCGTTTACGAAACCCTCACCAGCGGCCCGCACGCCTATTTCGACGCCGCCACCATGCTGCTGTTCTTCCTGCTGGTCGGCCGCTATCTCGACAGCCTGATGCGCGACCGGGCGCGCGCCGGCGTCGCCACACTGTTGAAACAGTCGGCGCGGGGCGCCCTCGTCCGCAACCCCGATGGCGGCAGCGAATACCGTCCGATCGAAGCCATCGCGCCCGGAATGCAGGTGCTGGTGGCCGCCGGCGAGCGCATCCCCGTCGATGGCACTGTCCTTGAGGGCCACTCGGCCATCGACCGCAGCCTCGTCACCGGCGAAAGCCTGCCGGAGCCGGTGGCCCCCGGCGGGGCGTTGCTCGCCGGCACCTTGAACCTCGACGCGCCGCTGCTGCTGAAAACCACCAGGGTCGGCGAGGACAGTTTCCTCGGCCAGGTGGTGCGGCTGATGGAGACGGCCGAGCAGGGCCGCGCCCGCTACACCCGCATCGCCGACCGCGCCGCCCGCCTCTACGCCCCGGCCGTGCACCTCGCTGCGCTCTTCACCGCCATCGGCTGGATGCTGGCGGGGGCCGGTCTCCATCAGGCGGTGGTGATTGCCGTCGCCGTCCTCATCATCACCTGCCCGTGTGCCCTCGGCCTTGCCGTTCCGGCGGTGCAGGTGCGGGCGGCAAGCGTCTTGATGCAGCGCGGCCTGTTGGTGAAGGACGGCAGCGCCCTGGAGCGACTCGCCATCGTCGATACCGTCGTCCTCGACAAGACCGGGACATTGACGCTCGGCCGCCCGCAACTGGTGGGCGAACTGCCGCTTGTCGCCGAAGACGCCGGGCTTGCCCTTGGCCTTGCCCAGCACAGCCGCCATCCATTGTCGCGGGCGCTGGTGGCGGCCGCCGCCACGGCCACGCCGGCCCGAATCGACGCCGTGCGGGAAATCCCCGGCCTTGGCCTCGAGGGCGAATGGCGGGGCGAGACGGTCCGCCTCGGCCGCCCGGACTGGGTGGGGGCGGCCGCCACCAGCGACGACCGCCATCTCGAACTGGCCTTTCGCCGTGGCGACCGGCCGGCGACACGCATCCGCTTCGACGATCCGCTGCGCCCGGACGCGGCGGCCGCCATCGGCCGTTTGCAGGCCCATGGCCTTCAAATCCGCATCCTCTCGGGCGACCGGGCGGAGGCCGTGGCGGCGGCGGCCCAGGCGCTTCGGATCGACGAATGGGCGGCCCGGCAAAGCCCGAAAGACAAGCTCGACTCCATCTACGCCCTTGCCGCCTCGGGGCGGAAGATTCTGGTGGTGGGCGACGGCTTGAACGATGCGCCGATGCTGGCGGCGGGCACGGCGTCGATGGCGCCATCGACCGCCTCCGACGCCGGGCAAACGGCGGCCGACCTGCTGTTCCTTGGCGACAGCCTGCTGGCGCTGCCGCAGGCGCTCGACACCGCCCGCGCCGCCGGCCGCCACATCCGCCAGAATTTCGCCCTCGCCATCCTCTACAATCTGCTGGCGGTGCCGGTCGCGGTCGCCGGCCTCGTCACCCCGCTCATTGCCGCGGTCGCCATGTCCTGCTCGTCGATTCTGGTGGTGGGGAACGCCCTTCGCCTGAAAAAGCCGCGCTGAGGGGGCGCGGATGGGCGGCCTGCTGTTTCTGCTGCTGCTGGCGCTCATGCTGGGGCTTGGCGGCCTTGTCGCCTTTCTGTGGTCGGTGAAGAGCGGCCAGTACGACGACCTCGACGGCGCCGCCCACCGCATCCTGGACGACGAAGCCGACGAGCGCCCGGATTAACGTCCGCCCGTCAGCGGCTTCGGCGCCTTGCCTTCGTGCAGCGCCTGGCCGCGCCCGGACAGGCTGGGGTTGGTCATGAAATAGCGGTGCAGGTTGAAGCCGGGCTGGCCGGGCACCAGCCGCCGGTAGCCGCCGTCGGCCTGCATCGCCCAGCTCTGCTCGTCGTCCTTCAGGTTCGCCACCAGCACCTGGTCCAGCACCTGGGCGTGCACGGTCGGGTTCAAAAGCGGCACCAGCAGTTCGACGCGGCGGTCGAAATTGCGCGGCATCCAGTCGGCGGACGAAAGATAGACCTTGGCCTGCGGCGACGGCAGGGCGACGCCGTTGCCAAAGGCAATGATGCGGCCATGCTCCAGAAAGCGGCCGATGATCGAGCGGACGCGGATCCGCTCCGAGAGGCCCTGAACGCCGGGCCGAAGGCAGCAGATGCCGCGCACCACCAGGTCTATTTCCACGCCCTCCGAAGACGCCTCGTACAGCTTTTCGATGATGATGGGGTCGACCAGCGCATTCATTTTCGCCCAGATGGCCGCCGGACGCCCGGCCTTGGCATGGGCGATCTCGGCGTCGATCCCGGCCATCAGCGTCTGTCGCAGGTTCTGCGGGCTCATGGCCAGTTTCGCCAGATGCTCCGGCTCGACATAGCCGGTGATGTAGTTGAACACCTGCGCCACGTCGCGCGCCATCGCCGGATCGGCGGTGAAGAAGCTGAGGTCGGTGTAGATGCGCGCCGTCAGCGGGTGATAATTGCCGGTGCCAAGATGCAGATAGGTGCGGAGTTCGCCGCGCTCGCGCCGCACCACCATCGACATCTTGGCGTGGGTTTTCCAGTCGACGAAGCCATAGACCACCTGCACGCCGGCGCGCTCCAGCGCCGCCGCCCAGGTAAGGTTCTGCTCCTCGTCGAAGCGCGCCTTCAGCTCGACGATGGCCGTCACCGACTTGCCGTTTTCGGCGGCGTCGATGAGGGCGCGGACGATGGGGCTGTTCTTGCCGGTGCGGTAGAGCGTCTGCTTGATGGCCACCACATCGGGGTCGCTGGCCGCCTGGCGCAGGAAGGCCAGCACCACGTCGAAGGATTCATAGGGGTGGTGGACGACGATGTCCTTCGCCGAAATGGCGGCGAAACAGTCGCCGCCATGCTCGCGGATGCGCTCGGGGAAGCGCGGGGTGTAAGGCTCGAACTTCAGGTCGGGGCGGTCCTCCTCCACCAGTTGCGCGAGGTCGGCGATGCCGAGGATGCCGTCCAGCTCGGCCACGTCGCCCGCGCCCATGGAAAAGGCGCGGCCCATCATGGCCTTCAGCATCGCCGGGGTGCGCTTCTCGATCATCATGCGGATGACCTTGCCGCGCCGGCGCCGCTTGATCGCCGTCTGGTAGAAGCGGACCAGATCCTCGGCTTCCTCCTCGATCTCGATGTCGCTGTCGCGGATGATGCGGAAGGCGCCCTGGCCAAGCAGCTCGTGGCCGGGAAAGATCAGCGGGAAGAAGCGGCGGATCACCCGTTCCAGCGCCACATAGCGGGCACGTTCCCCCGGCAGGCGAACGAAGCGCGCCAGCATCTGCGGCAGGATGAGAAGGGCCACCAGTTTCTCGCCGTCGACCGCGCGCCGCATGCTGAACAGCATCGAGAAGCCCTTGTTGGGGATGAAGGGAAAGGGGTGCGCCGGGTCGATGGCCTGCGGCGTCAGCACCGGGAATATCTGCCCGAGAAAATGCGCCT
>CAYYGQ010000188.1:0-4602 GCA_964471485.1 uncultured Sandaracinobacter sp.
GCATCCGCTCGTTTAGGATTGCATGCCTCTCCTGTGGTAAATCCCTGTCTATGAGGGGCTTCATCAGTGTGCCATGGCCAGCGAAGCTGGTGTAGTCGATGCGGGGCTGATTTCACCGGTTCCGCACGGTGACGCCATTCGTGCCGACTCGGTCGGACGGAAGATCAAAGCCGTCATTCCCGGCAGATCAGACCGCGATCGAATATCCAATGTGCCGTCCCCGAAAGCGCCAGGCCATTGCGCACGATGTCGGGCCCGTTCGCCTCAACAAGGCGGACAAGCCCCGGCATCAGTAGGAAGCCACGAGAACGCAAGCGCCAGATGACCGATACGCCGCCCGATATCGAGCGCCTGATACAGGATGGCTCGCCGATCCCGGCTTCAACGCCGATGCCGGGGAAGTCGCAAGGCGCGTGCGCAGACTTAATCACGGGCTCCCGGCCGAGGACGAATGTGCCGTTATCTGTACCTGGCTTGGACGCACGCGGCTGCTGCACAAGCTCGACCAGCGCCGGATCCCAGCCCAGTCCAAGTCCGACTTCCGGGTGTCCGATATCCTGGCGATGTTCGAAGCTGGCGGAAGGAGCCGGCATTCATCTCGACATCGCCAAGAAGCAATTGATCGAGACATGATGGGGCGCGGGGAGAAGAACATTCAATCCCATGTCGAGGATTCGGCACGCACCGCGATGAACAATCCCGATCATCCCGATCTCTACGTCCCCGATGGCGCGCTTTATCGGGAAGCCCAGCAGGCCGTTCTCACCGCCCTCCGTCAGCATCCTGATCTGAGCCTGAATGGCTTTCGCTACAATGGCTACGACAAGGACCCGTTCGAAGGCGCAAAATCCGAGCATGACAGCCGGGCTCGGCTCTTTTCGGATGATAGCTTGGCGCAGGTTGCGACGGCCATCAGATGGATCGACAACGTCAAAAAGATCAAAACCTATAAATGCGGCTCCTATGGCGCGAAGCACCGCGCCGAAAAATGGGGCAAGGAAAATGGCCTTGCTTCCTATGTTGCCAACAGCGCCACGGCCAGCGCCCGGCTGCACCGTGGGCATCGCGCGATCGTCATTCAAAAACGCATCGGCGCGGAAGATTTCCACGTGACGCTGGATCATGTGCCGACCAAGTCGGAAATCCGATTTGTGACGATGTTCGTGAAAAGGGGGAAGTGAGTTGCGCGGGGGATCTTGCCGAAACCAGAACCTACGACGCCCGAAGCGTGCCGCGCCTCCGGCATATAGGACAGTGCGCGTTTTCAGACAAGTGGGGATGCGGCCATGACGGCGGCTGCAACGGACGTCGGCTTCGACGAACTGGAAGCGCAATGGATCTGGGCGCGTAACAGCGCGATGGCCCGGGAGACAAGCGACCCGAAGGAGCTGCTGGCTGATGCGCGTCGCCTCGGCAAATTGCTTTCGGCGAATTCCCTGCCCGCCAAGGGGAACGCGGTGTTGGCGCGGGCCATCGCGGCCAATTTCATCCGGCTGGCGGCTATCTTGGAAAGGCAGGCCAAACATGACCGACACTGATCTGCTGGCGGCGCGCCAGCGGACGCATGGCGAGGCGGCGCGGACGGCCAGGGTGCGGACGATGCTGATGGCAGCCATCCACGATTATTGGGCGGGGCCGCCGCCGACGCCGGTGCAGGCGATGGCCATCGACATGATCACGGTGAAGCTGGCGCGCATCGCCAGCGGCGACGCCAGCTTCGCGGACCACTGGCGCGACATCGCCGGCTATGCCGAGATGGCGGCGCGGGAGATGGGTGAATGACGGAGGTGTTCAGGACTGCTTTTTCGGCGGCTCGGGCGGCGGCGCCGGCGCCGGCTTCGGCCGTTGCACGGTGGCGGGGATGATGCCGATGTCGCGTTTGTCGTCGCCTTTGTCGCCGGGGTGGCTTTTGGTGGCGCCCGGATCCTTTTCCGGGGCGATGTGAATGAAGAAAGGATTTTCGATGTCTGGATCCACGGAACCATCCCCCTTTGCATCGCCCAATCCGGACATGCTTGCCTATGTTGTCGAGAATGCGCGGCAGCGGTTGCGGGATCAACTGCAATGTGCCCTGGCCGCCGACCAGCGGGCGCTGGTGCTGGCCGGCCTTGCCATCAGCGCGGCCGTCGTGCTGGCAGGCGGCGGAATCGCAATGGCGCAACAGGGGCTGACGGCTGGCATTGGCGTGCCTTTCGGATTGGCGCTGCTGTTGCTGCTGGGGGCGGCCGGCCTTGCCATCTGGACGGCGCGGCCAACGCGCTTCTTCCTTTCCGGCGACCTGCCACGGACATGGCGGCACGATCTGGCGAAGGGCGCATCGCTTGCCGACGTTCTTCCCGAACTGGCGGCAGACCTGAACGACCGCATCGAAAAGAACGAGACGCTGCTGGCCGGCAACGGCCGACTGCTGCTGGGCGGCCTGTGCCTGGCGCTGGGTGCGGCCGCGCTGGCGGTTGCCGCCGGTGTGGCGGTGGTGGTGGCGTGAACGGGAACGCCTTGCAGGAACTGCAACACCATGGCTGACGGTATCGACATCCGCGCCGCGCTGGACCGGGCACCGGAAGAGCTGCTGGAGTATCTTGCCGGCAAGGATTACCGCATCACCGCCAACTGGGCCGAAATGTGGCAGGAAGACCATGTGCGCTCGTTCACCGTCGCCCACGTCGCCAAGATGGATCTGCTGGAAACGATCCGCACCTCGCTGGACGATGCCTGGAGAACGGGGAAGCCGATCGACCAGTGGCGCGCCGAGCTGATCCCGGAACTGCAAAAGGCCGGTTGGTGGGGCGTCGTTCAGGATCGCGACCTGACCGGAACCGACGACGCGATCTTCGTTGGCCCGAGGCGGCTGAAGAACATTTATGTCACCAACTTCCGCATGGCGGGTGCAGCCGCCAACTGGAAATATGTGCAGGCGGGCAAGAAATATCTGCCCTATCTGATGTATCGCACCATGAAGGATGACCGGGTGCGCGACCAGCACGCGCGACTTGAGGGCATCATTCTGCCGGTTGACCATCCGTTCTGGCTGACCTGGTGGCCGCCCAACGGCTGGAACTGCCGTTGCGATTACACGGCGCTGTCGGAACGGATGATGGAGCGGCGCGGCCTGAAGGTGACGCCCGACGACAAGTTGCCGGAACTGCCGGTGCGGCCGTTCTGGCGGCCGGGGGCCGACCGCCCCGAGCTGGTGCCGCAAGGCATGGCGCCGGGCTTTGGCTATAATCCCGGTGTTTCCTATCTGCGCGCCTTCGAGCCGCCGCCGCTGGACCGGCCGCTGGCGATTCCTTCGCGCGGGGCGCGTCCGGCCGATGCGCCACCGCCGCCGCTGCCGGAACCGCAGCGGCTGCCGGCGGACACCTTGCTGCCGCGCGACATCGGCGACGAGCAGGCAATCGGCCGCTTCGTCGACGGTTTCCGCGCGCAATCGGCCCAGGTGGGCGATGCCCTGGTCTATCGCGACCAGCTGGGCAACCCGATCGTTATCAGCGAGCGATTTTTCCAATACCCGAACGGCAGCAGCAAGCTTTCGTCCGAGCGGCGACAGACCATATTGCTGCTGGGCGAGGCGATCCGGCGCCCCGATGAAATCTGGTGGGTGTGGGAGCGGGTGGCGGTGAACCGCGCGCGAACGAAGTTTCGCTGGCGGCTGACCCGGCGCTATGTCGCCCGCTTCCAGATCGAAGGAGAGACCCGGCAGGCCGTGGTGGTGATGCAAGTCGGGAAAGACGGCTGGCAGGGGGTGTCGGCGTTTCCGACGACCGCAAGCTATCTGGACAAGGAACAGGTGCGCGGCGGCGTGCTGGGCTGGCGGCGGGTGCCGGAATGAAAAGGGCGCCCGGTTGCCCGGACGCCCTATCGCGATGAAGCCATCCTTGAATCCGCCACCACGAGGATTGGTATGACTCTGGACACGGCCAGCGTGGTTCCGTGTATATAACGGCGCGACGCCGCCGATTCAATAAGCCGCCCGAACGCCGCCCCCTGGAGCAGGCCGGTGCAGGGGTGCACCGGAAGGATCGGCGACCCACGCGCTAGAACCGGGCCATGCCTGGTTTCGACCATCCCTATTCCGCGATCGCCGCCACGACGGCGACCGAGATCAGCGCCAAATTGCGCCTGATCGACGGCCGGCCAACCAGCCGCATCCAGATGCTGCCGCTGGGCCGGGTGGAGATGCGCGACGGGCGCGGCCCGTTTTTCGTGCGCGACGCCGAGGCGGTAACAGCAGCGCAGCGCGCGCTGGTGGCGGCGCAACTGCCGGCGCCGGTGGCCCGGCCGCTGGAGTTCGCCGACAGCCGCCTCGTCGATGTGGGCGCCGGCCGGGTGGTGCGGCTGCTGCGCTACCGGCTGGTGCGGCGGCTGCGGGTGCGGAGGGCGCCATGAAAGAACCGAAACGCATGGCCGGGAAGGCTGTGAGCGGCCTGCCGGGCTGGTTTGATGCCGGCCGCCACCGGGTGACGGACATCGGCATCGTTCGCCGCGCGGACGGTGCCCTGCTGGCGGCGGATGGCCTGCCGGCGAACGGCCCGCTTCGGGCCTTGGAAATCGGAAAGGAGAGCCTTGATGCCGATCAGTAACAGCAGCTTGCTGCTGGCGAAG
>CAYYGQ010000189.1:0-4575 GCA_964471485.1 uncultured Sandaracinobacter sp.
TCGGCCGCGCCCCAGCCCTCGGTCTTCAGCGGCACCTTGTCGAAGGCGGGGGCGCCGGTGCCGGCAAGCGGCTGGTTCGCCGTCAGCCGGAAGCTCAGCAGCACCGCCTTCTTCAGCCACTGGTTGACCTGCCAGTTGCCGGCGGCATCGCGCTCGGCGACTCGAAGTTCGCCGCGATCGAGGCCAAGCAGCACCTCGTCGACGGCGCGCGCCACGTCGCGGTCGGCGGCGGTCAGGCCCTCGCGGCGGTCGAAGGCCGTCTCGATGATGGGGCGAAGCGCGGAAAAATTCGTCACCTGGTCAGTTCCTCCAGCCAGTCGGTCAGGTTGGTCAGTTCGAAATCCACATGTTCGGGCAGATGGCCGTCGTCGCCGCGCTCCGAGCCGTTGTTCACCCAGCCGGTCGCCAGGCCAAGCCGGCTGGCCGGGATCAGGTTCAAGGCCATGTCGTCGGCGAAAAAGGCGCGCTCGGCGGCGATGCCCTGCACCTCCAGCAGGCGCCGGTAACTGTCGGGGTCGGGCTTTGGCCGATAGTCCATGGCGTGGATGTCGTGGATGGCGTCGAAACAGCCCTCAAGGCCAAGCGCGTCCAGCACCCGCTCGGCATAAGGCCGGTCGGCGTTGGTGAAGACGATGCGCCGCCCCGGCAGGCGGGCGAGCGCCGCCCTTAACCGGGAATCCCGATCCAGAACGGACATGTCGATGTCATGCACCTCGGCGAGGAAGCCGTTAGGATTAATATGGCACTCGTTCATCAATCCCCGAAGCGTCGTCCCATGCTCGCGGAACAGGCGCTTCTGCACCAGGCGCGCTTCGGCGCGGGGCAGCCCCAGCAGCCGGCCGACATAGGCTTCCATCCGGCGGTCGATCTGGGCGAACAGATTGGCGCTGGCCGGATAGAGGGTGTTGTCCATATCGAAGAGCCAGGTATCGACTCCGGCCAGCCGTTCCGGCAGCGACAGGGCATTCATGGCGACGGCAGCGGGCAGCATGGGCGCCTCCATAGCGAAGCAAAGCCGTGCGGGCCAGCCTCTCGCCTGCCCTCTCGTCCGCTCTCTCCCCCGGTCTCCGGGCGCCGCCGGCTCGCCCATCTGCTGCTGGCCAGCCCGGCGCTGCTGCTGGCCGCCTGCGGCGGCGCCGGCGGCCCCGGGCCGATCGCGCCTTCGGCGATCACGCCGCCGCCGCCGGCGTCGCCGGCCGCCCCCGCCCCCGTGGTTCCGGCCGTCAATTACGACACCGCCGAATACCGCCGCTCGGCGTCCGCTACGGGAACGAACGCCATCGCCGCCTGGGAAGCGGGCGCCACCGGCAAGGGCGTCACCATCGGCATCATCGACAGCGGCATCAGCGACCCGCTCGGCGAATTCGCCGGGCGCATTTCCTCGGCCAGCCGCGACGTCACCGGGCAGGGCCGAAGCGTCGCCGACCTGGCCGGGCACGGCACCGCCGTATCCGCCATCGCCGCCGCCGCCAGGAACGATCAGGGCATCGTCGGCATCGCCCACGACGCGACGCTCGCGGTGATGCGCGCCGACCGCGACGATTGCGCCGACGGCTGCCGCTTCAGCGACAACGCCATCGCCGCCGGAGTGGACGCCGCCGTCGCCGCCGGCGCCCAGGTCATCAACCTCTCGCTTGGCGGCTCCAGCGCCAACGCCACGCTTCGCCAGGCCTTCGCCCGCGCGGCCAACGCCGGGCGGGTGATCGTCGTCGCCGCCGGCAACGACGGCGCCGCCGACGCCGACCCGCTGGCGCTCGCCGCCCTCGCCGCCGCCGGCCGCGACCATGTGATCGTCGCCGGCGCCCTTGGCGCCTCGGGGGAAATCGCCGGCTTTTCCAACCGCGCCGGCGGCGCCGAAAGCAATTATCTGCTGGCGCCGGGCGAAAACATCCGCAGCTTCGACCAGACCGGCAGCTATTATCTCTATTCCGGCACCAGCATGGCGGCCCCGGCGATCAGCGCCGCCGTCGCCCTGCTGGCGCAGGCCTTCCCCGGTCTCTCGGCCGCCAGCATGGTCGACATCCTGCTGCGCTCGGCCGACGACGCCGGCGCCGCCGGCACCGACAGCGTCAACGGCCGCGGCCTCCTCAACATCGGCAAGGCCATGGCGCCATCGGGCAGCACCACGCTGGCCGGCACCGCCATCCCGGTGTCGATGGCGGCCTCCGGCTCGCTCGGCAGCGCCTTCGGCGACGGGCTGTCGTCCGCCGCCGGCCTCGCCCGCGTGCCCGTCACCGACGCCTATGGCCGCGCCTATACCCTGAACCTCGCCCGCAACCTCCGCCACGCCTCCGCCGCCCGGCTCGCCGGCCGGCTGCAAGCGGCCTCGCTGCAAGCGGCCAGCCTCGACGCCGCCCAAGGCCCGTTCACGCTAATGTTGCAGATCCGCGCCAGCGTGAACGGGCCTTGGGCCGAACGCCCGACGACCGACGCTTTCCGCGCCCACGACCGCGCCCTTGCCCCGCTCGGCTTTGCCCAGCGCGGCGTCGACCTCCGCGCCGGCGAGCGCAACCCGCTGCGCGAAACCCGCCTGCGCCTGGCGGCAAAAGACCGCTTCGCCCTGGTCGTCGCCAGCGGCCGCCTCGCCGACACCAGCCTGCCCGGCAGCGGCCACAGTGGCTTCCTCGCCGAAGACGCCCTCTCCACGGACGACGGCAGCGGCACCTCGGGCCAGCAACTGCTGATGGCCGAGCACCGGCGCGGGCCGCTGACGCTCGCCGTCGCCGCGTCCAGGCGGCAGCTGCGGCTTCGCGAACGCAACGGCGTCGGCCACCACAGCCAGCAGAACCGGCTGACCTTTGCCGCCTCGCTGGTGGAAGGGCCGTGGCGGCTGTCGCTGCACGCCAGCGACCGCAAGGACAAGGGCGCCCTTCTCGGCACCCGCCTGTCGCCCGGCTTCGGCCTTCTTGGCGGCCACGGCCAGACCATCGGCCTGGCCGCCGATTTCGAACGGCACGGCTATACGCTGCGCCTGGCCGGCAGCCGCGGCCGAATCGCGCCCGATCTCTCCAGCCATGGCCTGCTGCGCGCCGATGGCGCCTTGCAGACGGCAAGCTGGTCGCTTGCGGGCGCCATGCCGATGGGCGCCGGGCGGCTGGCGCTGCACCTTGGCGGCCCGGCGGCGGTGACGGGCGGCCGCTTCCGCCTGGCGAACGGCCCGGCCGTCGCAGCCCAAGCAACGGCCCGGGAAACGGTCGCCGAGCTTGGCTATCAACTGGGCGGTTTCGCCGCCTTCCTCTACCAGCGCCGCGACGCCGGCAACCTGCGCGGGCTGGTCGATCGTGGCGGTGGTTTCACCGTTCAGCGCGATTTCTGAGTTTTCCCCGCTATCCACAGCAAGGCCGCCTTGCCATGGCCGCCGGCATGGGGGCATGAGGGCGCCATGCCAGGCCCCGCCACCCTTTCGATCGTGAACCCGGCCATGGGCGAGCGGCGCCTTCCCTTCAACATCGAGGCGGAGAAGGCGCTCCTTGGCGCCTTGATGCTGGAAAACCGCCTGCTGGAGGACGTGCCGCAGCAACTGCGCGACGAGCATTTCCACGAGCCGTTGCATGGCCGCATCTTCCAGCAGATCCGCACCCTCGCCGACCGCAACATGGTGGCGAATCCGGTAACGCTCCGCCCGCTGTTCGAGGCCGACCCGGCCATGGCCGACCTTGGCGGCGCCGCCTATCTGCTGGCCCTGACCGCCGACCCCAATGTCGTCATCGCCGCCCGCGACTGCGGCCGCCAGATCTACGACCTCGCCCTGCTGCGGGCGCTGGTGAATGTCGGCGCCGAACTGGTGCAGGCCGCCACCGACACCAGCCTCGAAGTGGCGCCCTTAAAGCAGGTGGAGGCTGCCGAGGAAGCGCTCTACCGAGTCGCCGAAACCGGCGAGGTCTCGGGCGCCTCGGTCGATTTCGCCGCCGCCTCGGCGAAGGCGGTCGAAATGGCGGCGAAGGCCATGAAGTCGGGCGGGCATCTCTCCGGTCTCACCACCGGCCTTAGCGGAATCAACAACAAGATCGGCGGCCTTCATAATTCCGACCTGGTGATTCTGGCCGGCCGCCCGGCCATGGGCAAGACGGCGCTGGCCACCAACATCGCCTTTGCGACGGCCTTTCGCTGCAAGCAGGACCAGGAAGCCGGCATCTCGCCATCGAGCGGCGCCGCGGTCGCTTTCTTCAGCCTGGAAATGTCGGCCGACCAGCTGGCGAACCGCATTCTCGCCGAGCAGAGCGAGATCAGCTCGGAAAATCTCCGCATGGGGAAATTGTCGCAGGCGGAATTCAACGAACTGGCGCGCGCCGCCGCCACCCTCCACGATCTGCCGCTCTATATCGACGACACGCCGGCGCTGTCCATCGCCACGCTCCGAACGCGCGCCAGAAGGCTGAAACGGCAGAAGAAAATCGGCCTCATCGTCGTCGACTATCTGCAACTGTTGCAGGGCACGGCCCGCAACGCCGCCGACAACCGGGTGCAGGAAATCTCGGAAATCACCCGCGGCCTGAAAACGCTGGCCAAGGAACTGGACGTGCCGGTGCTGGCGCTGTCGCAATTGTCGCGGCAGGTGGAAAACCGCGAGGACAA
>CAYYGQ010000190.1:0-4486 GCA_964471485.1 uncultured Sandaracinobacter sp.
GGCGTCATTGAAATCAAGGCCTGTGCCCGCGACCCCGGCAGCCGCGCCAAGATCGGCGTGCTTTCGCACGACAGCTCGATCGATCCGGTCGGCGCCTGTGTCGGCATGCGCGGCAGCCGCGTGCAGGCGGTGGTGCAGGAACTGGCCGGCGAAAAGATCGACATCATCCCCTGGTCGGAAGACACCGCCACATTCGTCGTCAACGCGCTGCAGCCGGCACAGGTGGCGAAGGTGGTCATCGACGAGGAAGTCAGCCGCATCGAAGTCGTCGTTCCCGACGATCAGCTGTCGCTGGCCATTGGCCGGCGCGGACAGAATGTGCGTCTGGCCGGACAATTGACCGGGCACCAGATCGACATTCTGACCGAAGCCGCCGAAAGCGAGAAGCGGCACAAGGAATTCGTCGAGCGTTCCGAACTGTTCGAACGCGAACTGGAACTGGATGAAACCCTGGCCCAGCTGCTGGTTGCCGAAGGCTTCACCAGCCTTGAGGAAGTCGCTTATGTGGAGGTGGAGGAAATCGCCGCCATCGAGGGCCTCGACGATGAACTGGCGGGGGAATTGCAAAGCCGGGCGCGCGAAGCGCTGGAACGCCGCGAGGCGGCTTTCCGCGAAGCGCGCCGGGCGCTGGGCGTCGTGGACGCCCTGGCGGAAATTGCCGGGCTGTCGGAACAGATGCTGGTGCGTCTGGGCGAAAAGGGCATAACAAGCTTGGACGATCTCGCCGATCTGTCGACCGACGAACTGGTCGGCAAGGGCGATCGCCGGCGCGACATTCCCGCCGGCGTGCTGGCGGGGTTCAATATCTCGACCGCCGAAGGCAATGCCATCATCATGGCCGCGCGGGCGCACTGGTTCGACGATGAAGACCCGGTGGATGAAGTCGACGGCGACGACGACGCGGAGGCAATGGATTGATGGCGCCGCTTCCCAGCCACGCGCCGCATCGGCGCCAGCCCATGCCTGCTGACAGGGAGGGCGTGCATGCGCGACGCCCGCAATGATGCCCCGACCGTAAGCAACCGCCCGCAGGGCGCCAGCGCCGCAACCGCGGCATCGGCATCGACGCGCCGCTGCCTGCTGACCGGCGAAACCATGGCGCCGGCGCAGCTGTTGCGGCTGGTGCCCGGCCCGGACGGGCTGGTGTGGCCGGATCTGGCCGGGCGCCTGCCCGGCCGTGGCGCCTGGGTCGGCCTCGATCGCCCGGCGCTGGCGGCGGCCGTGGCGAATGGCCGCCTGCAATCGGCGCTGCGCCGGGCCTTCAAGGGACCGGTGCAGGTGCCGCCGGATCTGTGCGCGCGAATTGCCGACGGGCTGCAAAGACGGGCGCTGGAGCGGCTGGGGCTTGAACATCGCGCCGGGCACCTGATATTCGGGACAGCGAAGCTCGCCGAATGGGCAGCGGCCGGGCGCTTGCATCTGTTGCTGCATGCCGCGGATGCGCGGCCCGATGGCAGCGCCAGACTGGATCAGGCATGGCGCGTCGGCGGCGGCAGCCATGGCGGGATATTTCATCTGCCGACAGGGCGTGAAAGCTTGTCTCGGGCGCTCGGGCGTGAGAATGTCGTGCATTCAGGCGTCATCCATGGCAAGGCAGCAGCGCGGATTCTGGCCGAGCTGAAACGCTGGGCTGCCTTTATTGGCAAAAACAATCTGACGGCCGCCGGTCTGGAGAGCCCAGACCGGCGAAACGACGAAGGACAAGAATGAGCGAAGAGGAAAAGCCAAAACTCGGCTTGCGACCAAAACTCGGCGTGAAGCGCACGACCGAGGTCACCCAGGTGAAGCAGAGCTTCAGCCATGGTCGGACGCGCAAGGTCGTGGTGGAGACGAGGAAGGCGCGCGCCATTCGCAAGCCCCGGGCTGCGGCTGTGGATGCCGTGGCTGTGGAAGATGCCGCCGAAACCGCAGCAGCACCCGCCAGCGACACCGCTGCCCCGCCCCGGCCGGAGCCGGAGGCGCGCGTCAGCGAGTCGGCCGCGCCGAAACAACCTGCCATGCCGGTGGCGCCGCCGCCGCCATTCGTCGTCGTCACCGATGACAGCGTGCCCAATGTCGCCATCGAAAAGACGGAAGCGGCAGCGGCCGACGCCGCAGCGCCAACGGCGGAAGCACCGCCGGCAGCAGAGGCCGCCCCGGATGCCGCGCCGGCCGCAACGCCGGGCGAAAACAGCCCGCAGCCTGCCGCGATCGAAGCGGAAGCTCCGACCGAGCCGATTGCGCCGCCGCCGGCCGCGCCAGAAGCGCCAGAAGCGCAAGCCGAAGCCGGCTCGCAATCCACACCAGCCGCAGCCGAACCGGCCACAGTTGCACCAGCAAAGACGCCCGAGCGCGAGGCCGCGCCTGCCAAAGCCGACAGCCCGGCACCAGCCCGGGCCAAAAAGCCCGCCCTGACTGCCACGCAGAAGGCGCTGCTGGATCCCAAGCTGACCCGCCGCGAGCGCCAGCAACTGCTGCTGCGCCATGCCGAAGAAGAACGGCTGCAGCTGGCGGAAGAAGCCCGCATCCGCGAGCGCAAGGCCAAGGCCGAAGAGGAAGAAGCCGAGCGCCAGCGCCTGGAGGAAAAGGCGCGCGCCGAAGAGGAAGAAGCCAGGCGCGAAGCCGCGGCCGCAAAGCAGGCCGCCGAAGCCGCCGCCCGCATCGAGGAAGCCGAAGGCCGGCACCGCGAAAGTCCCTCCCGCCAGGACGAGGACAGCAATGAACGTTCGTCCCGCAGTGGTGGCCGCAACGAACGCCGGCGGCGCAAGGGCAAGCTCAGTATCGAAGGGTCGTTCGGCGAGGATGGCCGCACCCGTTCGATGGCTGCCATGCAGCGCGCCCGGCAGCGCAGCAAGGGCAACGCCCATGGCGGTGGCAGCGGCGCCAAGACCAAGACTCCGCGCGAAATCCAGATCCCCGAAGCCATTACGGTGCAGGAACTGGCCAATCGCATGGCGGAACGCGGTGTCGCACTGGTGAAGCTGTTGTTCAACATGGGCATGGCGACCACCATCAACTCGACCATCGACCAGGACACGGCAGAACTGTTGGTGACCGAATTCGGCCATACGCCCAAACGCGTTTCCGACAGCGATATCGAACAGGGCATCACCGGCGAGCCGGACAAGCCCGAGGATCTGCAGCCGCGCCCGCCGGTCGTCACCATCATGGGCCATGTCGACCATGGCAAGACCTCGCTGCTGGACGCGCTGCGCGGCACTGGCATCGCCAGCGGCGAAGCCGGCGGAATCACCCAGCACATCGGCGCCTATCAGGTGACTCTGAAATCCGGCAGCAAGATCAGCTTTCTCGATACGCCAGGCCATGAAGCATTTTCGGACATGCGTTCGCGCGGCGCCAATGCGACCGATATCGCCATTCTGGTGGTCGCCGCCGATGACGGCATCAAGCAGCAGACGATCGAAGCCATCAACCATATCAAGGCCGCGAATGTGCCGATGATCGTCGCCATCAACAAGATCGACAAGCCGCAGGCCGACGCCCAGCGGGTGCGCACCGAGCTTCTGCAATATGACGTGCAGGTCGAAGCCATGGGCGGCGAGGTGCAGGATGTCGAAGTCTCGGCAACGCAGAAAACCGGTCTTGATGAACTGACCGAAAAAATCCTTCTGCAAGCCGAAATCATGGAGCTGAAAGCCAATCCGGACCGCATGGCGGAAGCCATCATCATCGAAGCCAAGCTCGACAAGGGGCGTGGCCCGGTGGCGACGGCACTGGTGCGCTTCGGCACGCTGCGCAATGGCGACATCTTTGTCGCCGGCACTGAATCCGGCAAGGTGCGGGCGCTGGTTGACGATCGCGGCCGCAATATTGCCGCAGCGCCGCCGTCCATGCCGGTCGAAGTGCTGGGGCTGTCCGGCGTGCCGGAAGCCGGCGATATCCTGAGCGTGGTCGAATCCGAAGCCCGCGCTCGTGAAATCGCAGCCTATCGCCGCCAGGTGGCGTTGACCAAGCGCACCACGGCGGCGCCGGCCAGTCTGGAAAGCATGTTCGCCAATATCGCGGAAAACCGGGCGATGGAGTTTCCAGTCATCGTCAAGGCCGATGTGCATGGCTCCACCGAAGCGATCGTCTCCGCGCTCAACAAATTGTCGACGGATGAAATCAAGGTGCGCGTGCTGCATTCCGGAGTCGGTGCCATCACTGAATCGGATGTCACGCTCGCCCGTGCTTCCGGGGCGGTGGTGTTCGGTTTCAACGTCCGCGCCAATGCCAAGGCGCGTCAGGCCGCCAATCAGGCGGAAGTGCCACTGAAATATTACGACGTCATCTACAATCTGATCGACGAAGTGAAGGCCGGCATGGCCGGCAAGCTCGGGCCGGAATATTTCGAGAATGTGGTCGGCCGCGCCGAAATCCGCGAAGTCTTCCACGCCAGCAAGTTCGGCAAGGCCGCCGGCTGTCTCGTCACCGAGGGCTTTATCCGCCGCAATCTGAAGGCGCGCGTGCTGCGCGACGATGTCATCATCTACAATGGCTCGATCGC
>CAYYGQ010000191.1:0-4482 GCA_964471485.1 uncultured Sandaracinobacter sp.
CGCGAAGGCGGACGTACCGTCGGCGCAGGCGTCGTCGCCAAAATCCTGAAGTAAGAAACGAACAAGGGCCGGTCCGGCCTTTCCGGACCGGCCCGATTATTTGGTGAGAGTGGCATGGACAATCAAAATATCCGCATTCGCCTGAAGGCGTTTGACCACCGGATCCTCGACCAGTCGACGGGCGAGATCGTGGGTACGGCCAAGCGGACCGGCGCGCGCGTGCGCGGCCCGATCCCGCTGCCGACCAAGATCGAGAAGTTCACCGTGCTGCGCTCGCCTCACATCGACAAGAAGTCGCGCGAGCAGTTCGAAATCCGCACCCACAAGCGGCTGCTGGACATCATCGACCCGACCCCGGAAACCGTGGACGCGCTCATGAAGCTCGACCTCGCGGCCGGCGTCGACGTCGAGATCAAGCTGCAGGCCTAAGGCAGGAAGACACCAATGCGTTCGGGATTGATAGCACAGAAGGTCGGAATGACCCGCGTGTTCGCCGAGGACGGGGCCCATGTGCCCGTGACCGTCCTGAAGGTGGACAACTGCCAGGTCGTCGCCCAGAAGACCGAGGATCGTGACGGCTACACCGCCGTCCAGCTCGGCGCGGGCGTGGCCAAGGTCAACCGCGTGGGCAAGCCGATGCGCGGCCACTTCGCCAAGGCGAACGTCGAGCCGAAGAAGCGCGTGGTCGAGTTCCGCGTGAGCGAGGACGCCCTCATCGACGTGGGCGCCGAGCTGACCACGGATCACTTCATCGCCGGCCAGTTCGTCGACGTGATCGGCACGACCATCGGCAAGGGCTTCGCCGGCGTCATGAAGCGCCACAATTTCGGCGGCCTGCGCGCCTCGCACGGCGTGTCGGTCTCGCACCGCTCGCACGGTTCGACCGGTCAGCGCCAGGACCCCGGCAGGGTGTTCAAGGGCAAGAAGATGGCCGGCCACATGGGCGCCGTGCGCGTCACCACCCAGAATCTGAAGGTCGTCTCGACCGACGCCGAGCGCGGCCTGATCCTGGTCCACGGCGCCGTGCCGGGTCCGGCCAGCGGCTGGGTGCTGGTCCGCGACGCCGTGAAGCGCCCGCGCCACCAGGATGCGCCGTATCCGGCCGGCATCCGTCAGACCGCCGCCCCGGTCGCCGAACAGGCCCAGGTGGAAGAGTCCCAGGTTGAAGACACCAGCGGCGACGCCGCCGAGAACCAGGAGTGATGTCGATGAAAGTGGACGTCATTACCCTCGACGCCGGCACCGCCGGTTCGGCCGAGCTGGACGAGGCGATCTTCGGCCTTCCGGCCCGCCAGGACCTGCTGCAGCGCGCCGTGCGCTGGCAGCTCGCCAAGCGCCAGGCCGGCACGCACAAGTCGAAGGGCCGGTCCGAGATCGCCTTGACCGGCAAGAAGTTCGTGAAGCAGAAGGGCTCCGGCGGTGCCCGTCACGGCGACCGCAAGGCGCCGCAGTTCCGCGGCGGCGGCAAGGCCTTCGGCCCGGTCGTGCGCAGCCACGAGCACGACCTGCCCAAGAAGGTCCGCAAGCTGGCGCTGAAGACCGCGCTGTCGGCCAAGCAGGCCGAGGGCAAGCTGGTGGTGCTGGAGCAGGCGAGCCTGTCCGATCCCAAGACCAAGGCGCTGGCGGCGTCGTTCGCCAAGCTGGGCTGGTCGAACGCGCTGATCATCGATGGTGACGCGGTGGAGCAGAACTTCGCCCGCGCGGCCGCCAACATTCCGCACATCGACGTGCTGCCCAGCCAGGGCGCGAATGTCTACGACATCCTGCGCCGCGATACGCTGGTGCTGACCAGAGCCGCCGTCGAGAAGCTCGGGGAGCGCCTGAAATGAGCAAGATCAAGGCGAAGAACAAGCACTTCGATCTGATCCTGAAGCCGGTGGTGACCGAAAAGTCGACGGTCGGCGTGGAGAACAACCAGGTCACCTTCAAGGTCGCCCTGAACGCCACCAAGCCGGAGATCAAGGAAGCGATCGAAAGCGTGTTCGGTGTGAAGGTGAACGCGGTCAACACCCTGCGCCAGCAGGGCAAGGTGAAGCGGTTCCGCGGTGTCGTCGGCAAGCGGCCCGATTACAAGAAGGCCATCGTGACCCTCGCCGAAGGCGAGACGATCGATATCACGACGGGAGTCTAAGCCCATGGCGCTCAAGACATACAATCCGACGACGCCGGGCCAGCGCGGGCTGGTCCTGGTCGACCGCTCGGGCCTCTGGAAGGGCAAGCCCGTCAAGGCGCTGACCGAGGGTCTGACCAAGAAGGGCGGCCGCAACAACATGGGCCGCATCACGGCGTTCGGCCAGGGCGGCGGCCACAAGCGGTCCTATCGTCTGGTCGACTTCAAGCGCCGCAAGTTCGATGAGCCGGCGACCGTGGAGCGTCTGGAATACGACCCGAACCGGTCGGCCTTCATCGCCCTCATCAAGTACGAGGACGGCGAGCTGGCCTACATCCTGGCGCCGCAGCGCCTCTCGGTCGGCGATCAGGTGATCTCCGGCAAGAAGGTCGACGTGAAGCCGGGCAACGCCATGCCGCTGGGCTCCATGCCGGTGGGCACCATCGTGCACAATGTGGAGCTGAAGGCGGGCAAGGGCGGCCAGATCGCCCGCGCGGCCGGCACCTATGTGCAGTATGTGGGCCGCGACGGCGACTATTCGATCCTGCGTCTGGCCTCGGGCGAGCAGCGCATCGTGCATGCCACCTGCATGGCCACGGTCGGCGCGGTCTCGAACCCGGACAACCAGAACGTCAATCTCGGCAAGGCCGGCCGCAACCGCTGGAAGGGCAAGCGCCCGTCGGTCCGCGGCGTGGCCATGAACCCGGTCGACCATCCGCACGGCGGTGGTGAAGGCCGCACCTCGGGCGGCCGTCATCCGGTCACCCCGTGGGGCCAGCCGACCAAGGGCAAGAAGACCCGGTCCAACAAGTCGACGGACCAGTTCATCGTTCGCTCGCGCCACGCGCGGAAGAAGTAGGAGACAGAGCGTGCCACGTTCAGTTTGGAAAGGCCCGTTTGTCGACGGCTACCTGCTCAAGAAGGCGGGCGCCGTCCGCGACAGCGGCCGCGCCGAGGCGATCAAGACCTGGTCGCGCCGCTCGACCATCGTGCCGCAGTTCGTCGGTCTGAACTTCGCCGTGCACAACGGCCACAAGTTCGTGCCGGTGCATGTGTCCGAGGAAATGGTCGGCCACAAGCTCGGCGAGTTCTCGCCGACCCGCACCTACTACGGCCACGCCGCCGACAAGAAGGCGAAGAGGGGCTGAGATGAGCAAGAAAGCCAAAGAGCGCGCCCTGGCGGAGAACGAGGCGACGGCGATCGCCACGGCGATCCGCACCAGCCCGCGCAAGCTGAACCTGGTCGCCGGCATGATCCGCGGCCTGAAGGCCGAGCAGGCGCTGAACGCCCTGACCTTCTCCAAGCGCCGCATCGCCGGCGACGTGAAGCGGGTGCTCGAGAGCGCCATCGCCAATGCCGAGAACAACCATCAGCTGGACGTCGACCAGTTGATCGTCGCCGAAGCCCATGTGGGCAAGGCGCTCATGATGAAGCGTTTCCATGCCCGTGCGCGTGGCCGCGGCGCCCGTATCGAAAAGCCGTTCAGCCGGCTGACGATCGTCGTCCGGGAAGTCGAGGAGGCCGCCTGATGGGTCAGAAAGTTAATCCGGTCGGTCTGCGCCTCGGCGTCAACCGCACCTGGGATTCGCGCTGGTACGCGAACGACAAGGACTTCGGCAAGCTGCTGCACGAAGACATCAAGATCCGCGAATACCTGGAAGACAAGCTGTCGGCCGCCGGTATCTCGAAGATCGTCATCGAGCGGCCCGCCAAGAAGGCCCGCGTCACCATCCACTCGGCGCGTCCGGGCGTGATCATCGGCAAGAAGGGCGCCGACATCGACAAGCTCCGCAAGGAGATCTCGACGATGACCGGCTCGGAAGTGCACCTCAACATCGTCGAGGTCCGCAAGCCCGAGATCGACGCCAAGCTGATCGCCGAGAACATCGCGCAGCAGCTCGAGCGCCGCGTCGCCTTCCGCCGCGCCATGAAGCGCGCCGTGCAGTCGGCCATGCGCCTGGGCGCCAAGGGCATCCGCATCAATTGCGGCGGCCGTCTGGGCGGCGCCGAGATCGCGCGCATGGAGTGGTATCGCGAAGGCCGCGTGCCGCTGCATACGCTGCGCGCCGACATCGATTACGGCGAAGGCCGCGCCAACACCGCCTATGGCGTGTGCGGCGTGAAGGTCTGGGTGTTCAAGGGCGAGATTCTCGCCCATGACCCGATGGCCTCGGAAAAGCGGGCTCTGGAGTCGCAGCAAGGCGGCCCCGGTCCCCGGAACATGAACTAACGCGCTGGACTGAGAGTACGGGACCATGCTGCAGCCGAAGAAGACAAAATTCAGGAAGGCCCACAAGGGCCGCATCCACGGCAAGGCCAAGGGCGGCACCGAGCTGAACTTCGGCGCCTTCGGCCTGAAGGCGACCGAGCC
>CAYYGQ010000192.1:0-4414 GCA_964471485.1 uncultured Sandaracinobacter sp.
CGGGACATTGGCCGCCATGAGCCGCGACGAGGCGAAGGCGCGCGCCGTCGCCATTGGCGCCCGTGCGTCGGCAAGCGTCAGCGCCAGAACCGATCTGGTGGTGGCCGGCGCCGATGCCGGCTCCAAGCTGGCCAAGGCGCAAGCGCTTGGCGTGCAGGTGATCTCCGAAGACGAGTGGCTGCGGCTGCTGGAGGAGGCGCACGCTTCCTAGCCGAGTTCCGTCCGCAGCGGCCTTGAAAGCAGCCGGTCCGTCACGGCGCCGACATCGGCGCGGCCGGCAAGAAGGTCGGCGACCGCGTGGCAGATGGGCATTTCAACGCCGATCTTCGCCGCCGCCTCCAGCAGCACCGGGGCGGTGGCGGCGCCTTCGGCGACGCTCAGTTTTCCGGCGAGGGCGTCGGCCGCCGACCGGCCGGCGCCAAGCGCCATGCCGAGCGACATGTTGCGCGATTGCGCCGAGCCGCAGGTGAGCACCAGGTCGCCAAGCCCGGAGAGACCGGCCAGCGTTGCGGCGCGGGCGCCGCGCGCCACGCCGAAGCGGGTCATTTCGGCGAAGCCGCGGGCGATGACGGCGGCGCGGGCATTTTCGCCGAGGCCGGCGCCGATGACGACGCCGCAGGCAATCGCCAGCACATTCTTGACGGCGCCGCCGATCTCGCAGCCGATACGATCGTCCGAGCCATAGGGGCGGAAGCTCGGCCGGGCCAGGCGTTCGGAAAGGGCGGCGGCGCGCTCGATGGTGGCGGCGGCCAGCGTCACGGCGGTGGGCAGGCGGCTGGCCGCCTCTTTCGCGAAACTGGGGCCGGACAGCACGGCGATTTCGGAATCGTGGGCGGCGTCCCTGGCCACGTCCGTCATCAGCCGGTGGCTTCCGGCCTCGATGCCCTTGGCGCAAAGCACCAGCACCGGCCGCTGGCCAAGCGGCGCCATCCGCAGCACCGCCCCCAGATGCTGCGCCGGCGGCGCGCAGAGCCAGAGGTCGGCTTCGGCGAGGTCGGCGAGGTCGCACGTCGCGCGGATGGCGGGCGACAGCCGCACATCGGGCAGGAACAGCGGGTTTTCATGGGCGGAATTGATGCTGGCGGCGACTTCAGGCTCTCGCGCCCACAGCAGCACGCCCTCGCCATCGGCCATCAGGTTGGCCAGCGCCGTCCCCCAGGCGCCGGCGCCGACGACGCCGATCATGCCTTCACCCCGGCGCCGCGCGCGGCTTCGGCCAAGGGGTCGAGCGGCCAGCGCGGCCGCGCCTGTGGGTCGGCGTCGGGCGCAAGGCCGGCGGCCAGGCGCTCGTGCGCCGCCCAGGCGATCATGGCGGCGTTGTCGGTGCAAAGCCGCATGGGCGGCGCGACGAAGGGAAGGGCGTGCGCCATGGCCAGCGCTTGCAGTTGCGCGCGGATGGCCTTGTTGGCGGCGACCCCCCCCGCCACCACCAGCGCCGTGGCGTCGGCGCGGCGGCGCATCGCAATGCGGGTGCGGTCGACAAGGCAGTCGGCGACCGCCTGCTGGAAGCTGGCGGCAAGGTCGGGCGCGCTGTGGCCGCCGCGCTCGACGGCGCGCAGCACCGCCGTTTTCAGGCCGGCAAAGCTGAAATGCGGCTCATCGGAGCCGGTGAGCGGGCGGGGCAGCGGCACCGCCCTGGGGTCGCCGGCAAGGGCCGCGCGCTCTACCGCCGGGCCGCCCGGAAAGCCGAGGCCAAGCATGTTCGCCACCTTGTCGAAGGCTTCGCCGGCGGCGTCGTCGATGGTGGTGGCCATGCGCCGATAGCGGCCGATCCCTTCCACCGTCAGGATCTGGCAATGCCCGCCCGACACCAGCAGCAGCAGATAGGGGAAGCGCAGCGCGGGGTCGACGAGGCGGGGCGACAGCGCGTGGCCTTCGAGGTGGTTGATGCCGAAAAGCGGCTTCCCCGTGGCGTAGGCAAGCGCCTTGCCGAACACCAGGCCGACCATGACGCCGCCGATGAGGCCGGGGCCGGCGGTCGCGGCGATGGCGTCGATGTCGGCAAGCGCAACGCCGGCGTCGTCCAGCACGGCGCGCGCCATCGGTTGCAGGCGCTCGGCGTGGGCGCGGGCGGCCAGTTCCGGCACCACGCCGCCGAACGGCCGGTGCGCCTCCATCTGGCTGGCGATGCGCTCGGCAAGCACGCGCCGGTCGTCGGCGACGATGGCCACCGCCGTTTCGTCGCAGCTCGACTCGATGCCGAGGACGAGAGTCATTCGCTGGCGGCTTCCTCCATGCCGCCGCCGTCGTGGTCGTCGTCGTCCGATTCGCGGATGCGGGCGGCCGAGACCACATGCTCGTCGTCGGCGACGCGGAACAGCGTTACGCCTTGCGTCGCCCGGCCCATGATGCGGATGCCCTGCACCGGCATGCGGATGAGCTTGCCCTGGTCCGTCACCAGCATCAACTGCTCGGCCGGCTCTACCGGGAAGCTTGCCACCACTTCGCCGTTCCGCGCCGAGGTGTCGATGTTGGTGATGCCCTTGCCGCCGCGATTGGTGCGGCGGTATTCGAAGGCGGAGGAACGCTTGCCATAGCCGTTGGCGGTGGCGGTCAGGATGAACTGCTCCTTTTCCGCCAGTTCGGCAAAGCGCGCTTCCGCCATGCCTTCAAGGGGCGCGGGATCGGCTTTCCACGCCGCCGAGCGCAGATAGATTTCGCGTTCCTCGGTGCTGGTGCCGACGCGGCGCAGCATGGAGAGCGAGATCACTTCGTCTCCCTCCGCCAGATCCATGCCGCGCACCCCGGTCGAGGTGCGGCTCTGGAATTCGCGCACATCGCTTGCCTTGAAGCGGATGGCCTTGCCGCTACGCGCCGCCAGCAGCACGTCTTCCGATTCGTGGCAGAGGGCGACGCCCACCAGCCGGTCGTCCGAGCCTTCGTCGAAGCGGATGGCGATCTTGCCGTTTGAAGGCACGTTGGTGAAGGCATCCATGCTGTTGCGCCGCACCTGCCCCTTGGCCGTTGCGAACATCAGATGCAGGCTCGGCCATTCCGCCTCGTCTTCGGGCAGCGGCAGCACGGTGCGGATGCTTTCGCCCGGCTCCAGCGGCAGCAGGTTGGCCATGGCGCGGCCCTTGGCCTGCGGGCTGCCTTCCGGCAGCTTCCACACCTTCATCCGATAGACCTTGCCAAGGGTCGAGAAGAACAATACCGGCGCGTGGGTCATGGCCACGAACAGTTCGGTGATGACATCCTCTTCCTTGGTGGCCATGCCGGTGCGGCCCTTGCCGCCGCGCTTCTGCGCCCGGTAGCTGTCGAGGCTGACGCGCTTGATCCAGCCCGAATGCGTCACCGTCACCACCATGTCCTCGCGGGCGATGAGATCCTCGTCCTCGACATCGTCGGCATAGACCAGTTCCGAACGCCGGGGTGTGGCGAACTGGTCGCGCACCTCGATCAGTTCGGCGCGCAGCACCCCCACCAGCCGCTCGCGGCTGGAGAGAATGTCGAGGAGGTCGGCGATGGTGCGGGCAAGCGCTTCCAGTTCGTTGCCGATCTCGTCGCGGCCAAGGGCGGTCAGGCGGTGCAGGCGGAGGTCGAGAATGGCCTTCACCTGCGCTTCCGAGAGGCGGTAGCTGGCGGCCGCGGCGCCTTCCTCGGCGTCGACCAGTTTGAGATAGGGCTGGATGACATCAGCCGGCCATTCGCGCGCCAGAAGCGCCGCGCGGGCCTCGGCCGGGCTTTGGGCGCCACGGATGGTCGCCACCACTTCATCGAGGTTGGAAATGGCGATGACGAGGCCAAGCAGCAGATGCGCCCGGTCGCGCGCCTTCCCCAGCAAAAAGCGCGAGCGGCGGGTGATGACCTGTTCGCGGAAACTTACGAAGGCTTCGATGACATCGCGGAGATTCAGCTGTTCCGGGCGGCCGCCGCGAAGCGCCAGCATGTTGACGGCAAAGCTCGATTGCGCCGGCGTGTGCCGCCACAACTGGTTCAGCACCACGTCGGGCACGGCGTCGCGCTTCAGTTCGAGGACGATGCGGACGCCTTCGCGGTTCGATTCGTCGCGCAGATCCGAGACGCCTTCGATGCGCTTGTCCTTCACCGCGTCGGCGATCTTTTCGACCAGGCCGGCCTTCCCCACCTGATAGGGGATTTCCGTCAGCACCAGTTGCGGGGAGCGGCCGCCGCGTTCCTCGATGTCGTGGCGGCAGCGCATCAGGATGGAGCCGCGCCCGGTGGTCATGGCCTGGGCAATGCCGCCGGTGCGAAGGATCAAGGCGCCGGTCGGGAAATCGGGCGCCGGCACCTGCTCCATCAGCTCTTCAGCGGAAAGCGAGCGGTCGTCGAGGAAGGCGAGGCAGGCGTTCACCACTTCGCCGAGATTGTGGGGGGCGATGTTGGTGGCCATGCCGACGGCGATGCCGCCGGCGCCGTTCACCAGGAGGTTGGGGAAGCGCGCCGGCAGCAC
>CAYYGQ010000193.1:0-4409 GCA_964471485.1 uncultured Sandaracinobacter sp.
GCCTTACCGCTTGGCTACACCCCAATGCCGGAATATCCGGGCAGGTAGCGAAGATCGAACATGCCCGGAAGGCGCGCAGATAGCCGGATCGTCCCGAGGCATCAAGAGCTTTCCGCGTCTTCGCGGCCATGGTGCCCGGACCGGGCCGCCCACAGCAGCAGGCAATAGCCGGCGAAGGTCAGCAGTAGCCAGCCAAGGCCGGTGCCCGGAAACAGCAGCGCGCCGAGGTTCGGAATCGCCACCAGCGCCAGCACCAGCGGCAGCGGCGCCGGCCAGCCCCAGCGGGCCACCAGATGATGGTGCAGATGGTCCTGTCCGGGCGTGAACGGGCTTTTCCCCTGCCTTGCCCGCCAGAAGATCAGGCGCAGCGTATCGAACACCGGAACCGCGAAGATCAGCGCCACATCGTCGGCGCGCATCTGGCCCGCGCCGCTGTTCCAGGCATGAATCGCCAGCAGCCCGAACAGCGCCGAGAGACCGTAACTGCCGCCGTCGCCAAGAAACAGCCGGCCCCGCATGTTGAAGGGAAACAGCACCAGCAGGGCGCCGAGCGCCGCGGCAACCACCGGCCGCATCGATTCCGGGCCGCGCGCCAGCAGCACCAGCGCCCAGAGAATGGCCTGCCCGATCACCAGGCCGTTCTTGCCGTCCGCCATATTGACCGCATTCAGCAGGCCGACGAAACAAAGCAGCGTGAAGCCGAGACCCCAGAAGCCCGGCAGCGGCCAGGGCGCCTGCTGGCCGGAAAACCACAGCGACGACACGGCAAAGCCCGGCACCTGCCACACCGCCAGCAGCAGCACGGCGGCGGCAATCGCCAGCCGGCTGGCGGCGCTGAGGTGAAAACGGTCGTCGAGCGTGCCGACCAGAAACAGCCCGGCCACCGAAAGCAGCAGCCAGAGCGGCACCGGGCGCTCCAGCGCCGGCGCCACCGCCCAGACGAACGCCAGCGCCGGCAGCACCGCCAGCAACAGCGCCACGCCGCCCACCAGCGGCGTCGGCGCCCGATGCAGCTTGCGGCCGCCCGGCATGTCCATCAGTCCGAGGAAGACACCGATGCGCCCGGCGTTCCACGAAACGGCAAGGGCGAGCAAGGCCCCGACGACAATGGCCGCGACAGAGGCCGCGACAGAGGCCGGGTTCACCTCGTCGCCAGCACGGCGACCGTTGCCACCGAAGTCGCAAGCTGGGCGACGATGGTGGTGACATCGCGGATGATGTTCAGCCTGTAGAGCGGGTCGATGTTCTTGGGCACGATGATGGTGCTGCCCGGAGGCGGCACGGCGCCGCCCCGGCCGCCGCCGCGGATCGGCTGCGCCGTGCCGTCCGGCAGCACCATGAAGGCGCGCTTGCCGTCGGCCGTCGACAGCGTGCCGCCGGCGTCGCGCAGATAGGATTCGGCCGATTTCCCGGCCACGAACTGCAAGGCGCCCGGATTGTTCACATCGCCCAGCGCCAGCACATAATTGGGCCGCTTCGGGATATAGATGCTGTCGCCCGGTTCCAGGATGGTGTCGAGACCGGGGCGAAGATCGAGCACGCGGGGGTCGGCCTCGACCACCATGCGGCCGGACGCCTCCGCTTCGGAAAGGGTTCGCACCAGCGACGCGGCGCCAGCCAGATTCTGCCCCTGATTCGAGCGCGCAGCGATGGCGACCAGGCTGTTGTTCAATTCGCGGGCGGTGCGGCGGAAGCCTTCCTCCTGCCCTTCCTTGACGCTTCTTCTGGTGAAAACAGTGCCATAGGCATAGCCATATTCGGTAAGGCCGCCGGCGCGCGCCAGCAGCTCCGACAGCTTCTCGCCCTTGCGGATGGTGTAGAGACCGGGGCGGCTCACTTCGCCCGACAGCAGCACGCCCGAGCCTTCGAATTCCGGCAGTTGCGCGTTGAAGCGAATGTCGTCGCCGGCCCGAAGCTCGGTTGCCGCCATCTGCTCTGGCGACAGCCGCCCCGACTCGGTGCCGCCGCGGTTGAGATCGAGCTGGACATCGCGGGCGCCGGCCAGCAGGCCGCCCGCCACCAGCGACAGGTCGCGGGCGCTGCCGGCGCCGCCGACCGGATAGGCGCCCGGCCGGCGAACGGCGCCGCCGACGCTGACCGAATGCTCCAGCAACACCGGCAGCAGTTCCGGCTCCTGCTCGAAGAGCGGCCGGCAACGAGCGAGGGCGCGCGCCTCCCGCAGGCGGCGGCCGGCCTCGTCGTCCGTCCGCTGCTGGCCGCTGTTGGTCTCGGCATTGGCTCGACGGGGCTGCTGCTGGTCGAGATCGCCGGCCATGTCGTTCAGCCGGCCGCTGGCGGCAAGGTCGGTGACGCGCTGGCTGCCCTGGCCGAGCGCGCTGCCGACGCTGCCGAGTTCGGCACCTTTTTCGGACACCACCACGAAACCGCCGCGCGTCACCGCGTTGAAGCGGCTTGCGGTGGTGTCCTTCACCAGCGCCGAAAGCCGTTCGAGCGATTCGCACTGCGGCAGCGGGTTGCGCTGGCCAAGCACCACCTGGCGAACGGCGACGGAATTCAGGAAGTCGATGTCCGCCCGCGAAAACAGCAACAGCCGGTCCTCGCTTTGCAGGCGGGTAGCCGGTCCCTGCCGCAGTTCGCGCGCCAGATTGAGCACGTCAAAGATCCGGGCGCCGCTCGACGGATCCTGGCGGATCAGAACCGCCGCCAGCTGATAGGTGTCGCGGCGCAGATCCTCGGGGGCGCCCACCAGTTCGGCCACGGTCGGGGCAAGCGCCAAGGGCCTCGCGCCCGGATTGTCGACGTTGCCGGCAAGCTGCACCCGGCCGACGGCGCCGCCCGGCGAACCGCCGACCACTTCCACCGCATCGCCACCGAGGATGCCGGCGCCGACATCGGCGGCGCCGAGAAAGCGTTCGCTGCCGTCGGCGCCGATGCGGCCGATGGCGATGCGGGCGCCGCGCTGGCGGATGGCGCCGCCGGCGAAGGCGACCACCGCCTCCAGCGTTTCCGCGCCGCGCAATTCATAGATTCCGGGCCGGGCGACGCCGCCGACCACGGCGACGGTCGGCCCGATCACCGGCACGATCACGCGGTCGCCGTCGGCAAGGCGGATCGAAGGCGGCGCGCCGATGCCAAGCAGGCCGTAGAGATCGACCGACAGCGTGGCGCCACTGGCGCGCACCACCCGCACCTGCCGCAGCGAACCAGAGCGGCGCACGCCGCCGGCGCGGGCGATGGCCGTCGCCATCCCCGACATCGAGGTCAGCAGGAACTGGCCGGGCCGTTCCACCTCGCCGCCGACGAAGACGCTGATGGCACGGGTTTCCCCGACCGACAGATAGGCGTCGGTCGCCAGCATGGTCTGTTGCGTTTCCGCCAGCAATTCGTCGCGAACGCTGGCCACCGTGCGCCCGGCGGCCTCGATCGGCGGCAGGCCGGTGACGGCGATGCGGCCGTCGCGGTCGACGCGAACGGTCTGGCTGCGGTTGGTGGCGCCGCGCAGGCTGATCTGCACTTCGTCGCCGATGCCGAGCACATAATCGTCGCCGATGCTGCCGGCGCGGCTGCCGGTCGGCGGCGGCGCGCCGACGAAGAATTCATAGCCGAACTGGCGCAATTGCGGCTGTTTCAGCCGCTGGCGATAGTCGCGCTCTACCTCGGACGGGCGATAGATGTCGGCCAGGCGCTGCCTGGCAAGCGCCCGGCGCACCTCCTGCTCTTCGGCCGTCTCGGTCCGGCCCGCCGAAAGGCCGAGGCCGCCCGGCGATTCCTGGCTGGAATCGCCGTCCGACGGCACGGCGCCGCCGCTGTCGCCAGCCATCTGCCCGAGGAGACCGTCGTCCACCCCAAGCTGCGACTGCAACGAGCGCAGCAGTTGCGGATCGAGCGACTGCGCCGCCAGCGGCGCAGTCGCGGCCAGCGCCGCCAGCGGCGTCAGGCTCAGCAGCGCCCATCTTTCGAAGATCGGCCACCGTCGTCCGCGGGCAATTGCCAATGCTCAACCTCCTGAAAGGGTAAACGCCGCTTTAGGAATCGGCACCCGCCCGGTCAACCGCAGCTTCGGTTCAACGTTCGGTTCAACGGTTGGGCGGAGCGTTGCGGACGAAGCTCGCATAGCTGGCCATCATCTGCCGCGTTTCGTCGCCGACGGTAAAGTTCCACGGCCCGATCGAGCCGACCGGAGTGACCTCGGCGGCGCTTCCGGTGAGGAAGCACTGGTCGAAATCGGCCAGTTCCTCGGGCCAGATGGCGCGCTCCACCACCTTCACGCCGCGCTTTTCGGCCAGTTCGATCACCGTCTGCCGGGTGATGCCGTTCAGAAAGCAGTCGGGCGTCGGCGTGTGCAGCACGCCGTCCTTCCAGAAAAACAGGTTGGCGCCGGTGCCTTCGGCCACCTGGCCGCGCCAGTCCAGCATCACCGCGTCGTCGTAGCCGCGCGCCGCCGCATG
>CAYYGQ010000194.1:0-4336 GCA_964471485.1 uncultured Sandaracinobacter sp.
CACCAGATTGGGGTGCAGGCCGATGGCGACGGCGCGCGGCAGCAGTGCCCTCGAAGCCCTGTGAATCAGCAGGCGGTTCGAGAGCGGTTCGATTTCGTCGGGGCGGTCCGATTCCATGCGCCGATCCAGTGCGCAGACTTATTGGGGCTGGCAAGTGCCGATTGTCGTCGTTAAGGACGCGGCTCATGGAATTCAGCGCGTTGTTGATGGCGGGCGAGGCGCCTCCGGGATCGGCGCCGGCCGGGCTGGGCCGGGTCGGCGGCATCACCCTGCTGGAGCGCCAGGTGCGGCTGGCGCTGAAGCGCGGCGCCCGCCAGGTGCTGGTGCTGGCCGCCGCCCTGCCGGACGATTTCGCCGCCCGCCTTGCCGCCGATTCCCGCTGCGTCCGCCTGGTGGGGGCGGCGGCGCTGGTGGATCATCTGCGCGATAGCGGCGACGATCTGCTGTTCCTGGCGCCGGGGCTGCTGCTCGACGACCGCTTGCTGGCGGTGATGGTCGAGGCGCCGGCGCCGACCCTGCTTGCCTTTGCCGGCGAGGCGCCCGCCGGCGCCGAACGGCTCGATTCCGCCAGCCACTGGGCCGGGGCCGCCAAGCTGTCGGCGGCCCTGGTGCGGCAAGTTGCCGCTGGCCTTGGCTACTGGTCGCTCGATGGAACCATGGTGCGGGCGGCCGTCGAGGCCGGCGCCGGCCGGCTGCTGGTGGAGGATGTGCCCGTCTATGCGCCGAACCGGCGGCGGAATACGCCGATGCTCTGGGCGATGCCGGCGGACGACGCGGCGCGAGGCGACGCGACCGACAGCCTGTTCAAGGCGGCGCAGAAGGGCTGCCTCGACTGGCCGGCGCGATTCCTGCATCCGCCGGTGGAGAATGCAGTGGTGCGGCTGCTGCTGGACACGCCGGTCACGCCGAACATCGTCACGCTGGTGTCGGCGGTGATCGGCTTTGCCGCCATGTGGCTGTTCGCCATCGGCCAGCCGATGTGGGGGCTGGTGCTGGCCCTCGTCGTCGGGCCGCTCGACGGCATCGACGGCAAGCTTGCCCGCGTCCGCCAGGAATTTTCGCGCTGGGGCGATCTCGAGCATGTGCTCGACAAGGTGCTCGAATATGGCTGGTTCCTGGCGCTCGCCGGCTGGCTTTCCGAGACGCACGGCCTCTCGGCGTGGCTGGCGGCGGCCGGAATCGTCGTCTTCGCGCTTTCCGAAGCGGCCTCGGGCGAGTTCTTCCGTCGCTTCACCGGCCGCCAGCTCGACGACTGGGGGACGTTCGAGCGCCGCTTCCGCCTGATCGGCGGCCGGCGCAACACCTTCTTCTGGACATTGTTGCCTTTTGGCATCATGGGCTTGTGGTGGACAGGGTTTCTGGTGATTCTTGCTTACGCCGCAGTCACTTTCGCGGTTTCGCATTGGCGGTTCTGCCGCGCCATCGGCCTCTACGGCCAGCGGGTGAGCGAGGAAATACGCGGGAATTTTTCCCGCAGCGCTTATGATTTCTTGCCCAAGGCAAAGACAGAGGCTAGTTGACCGCACATTCGCGTCATTTTGACGACAGTTTGATGCTCCCTGATTTGATGCTCCCTGAAAGGATGGTTACCCCCTGATGACTCCGATCAATGTCGCAATTGCGGGAATCGGGAACTGCGCCAGCTCGCTCGTCCAAGGAATCGCGCATTACTCGAACGGCGGCGCCAACGAGGCGATCGGCCTCAGCCACTGGGATATCGGCGGCTGGCGACCGAAGGATCTCCGCATCGTCGCCGCCTTCGACATCGACCGCCGCAAGGTAGGCAAGGACGTGGCCGAGGCGATCTTCGAGAAGCCGAACTGCACCACGATCTTCTGCGACCATGTCGCCCCCACCGGCACCATCGTGCAGATGGGGCACCAGCTCGACGGCGTGGCGCCGCACATGCTGGACGCCCCGGAAGCGCGCAGCTTCCGCCCGTCGAACGCGCCGCAGCCGACGCTCGACCAGGTGGTGGAGACGCTGAAGCGCAGCGAAGCCCATGTGCTGATGAACTATCTGCCGGTCGGCAGCCAGAAGGCGACCGAATTCTACGCCGAGGCGGCGCTTCGCGCCAAGGTCGCCTTCGTCAACAACATGCCGGTGTTCATTGCCTCCAACCCGGAATGGGCGAAGCGCTTCGAGGAAGCCGGCGTGCCGTTGATCGGCGACGACATCAAGGCGCAGCTTGGCGCGACCATCGTCCACCGCACCTTGACCGACCTCTTCGCCCGCCGCGGCGTCAAGCTGGAGCGCACCTATCAGCTGAACACCGGCGGCAACACCGATTTCCTCAACATGCTGGCGCGCGACCGCCTGGAATCGAAGAAGATTTCCAAGACGGAAGCCGTGCAGTCCGTCGCCGCGCAGCGCCTTGAGGAAGACGACATCCATGTCGGCCCGTCCGACTATGTCGCCTGGCAGAACGACAACAAGGTCTGCTTCCTCAGGATGGAAGGGCTATTGTTCGGCGGCGTGCCGATGAACATCGAGCTTCGCCTGTCGGTCGAGGACAGCCCCAATTCCGCCGGTGTCGCCATCGACCTCATCCGCTGCGCGGCGCTGGCGCGGGCGCGCGGCGTCGGCGGCGTGCTCGATGCGCCGTCGTCGGCTTTCTGCAAGCATCCGAGGAAGCAGTTCCCCGACCGCGAGGCGCACAAGGCCATGGAAGCCTTCATCCACGAGGACGATCTGAAGCTGGCGTCGGGCACGCGGCACTAGGCGCCCCAGACCCGGCCGATTCGAAAAACGGTATCCGATGAAGGCAAGGGAATTCGGCACGGCCGGGCCGACCGGGATCATCCTCGCGGCCGGCGCCGGCTCGCGGCTCAGGGATGTCGCGCCCTCGAAGCCGCTGGTCGAGGTTGGCGGCCGGCCGCTGGTTCTTCACGCCATTCGTTCGATGCAGGCGGCCGGCGTGGCCGAAGTCGTCGTCGTCGTCGGCTGGCAGGGCGAGCGTATCCGCGCCGCGCTCGACGGGGTGCCGGGGCGGATCACGCTGGTGAACAACCCGCTCTGGGCGGAGACTCCGAACGGCGTGTCGCTGTTGCAGGCGAAGGAATATGTGCGCCCCGGCAGCCTGCTGATGATGGCCGACCATCTGCTGTCGGCGGCGCTGATGGAGCGGCTGCTGGCGGGGGCCGCGCGGCCGCTGGCGCTGGCGGTCGATCGCCAGCTCGGCCACCCATGGGTCGACGAGGCCGATGTCACCCGCGTGCGTACGGAAAACGGCGCTATCCGCGCCATCGGCAAGCAGCTCGCCGTCTACGACTGCTATGATACCGGCCTGTTCCGCATCGGCCCCGAACTGGTGTCGGCGCTGGAAAGCCTGCCGTCGCCGGGGCTTTCGGAAGGGGTTTCGATCCTGGCGCGGCGGGGGCAGGCGCAGGCGGTCGATATTGGCGGCGCCCCCTGGCTCGATGTCGACGACGCCAGGGCGCTGGCCATTGCCCGCACCGCGTGGCGGGCGGAATGGACGGTGGAGTGGCGAGCGGCGGCGTGAGGCGGTTGGCCGCCTTTCCCGTCCGCATGAATCCGCTAATTCTGATGGCCCCTGTTCTTATGGCTCTTGCGGCGCTGCTGCTGGCGGCGCCGGCGACGGCCGACCCGTGGGTGGGTCCGGGCGACGCCAGGCTCAGAACCGACATCGAACTGTTGCAGGCCCATGGCTATGTCGTCGGCCCGATCGACGCCTGGCCGCTTCCCTGGGCGCAGATCGACCGCGGGGTAGAGCGCGCCCGCGCCGATCCGGCGCTGCCGCTCTATCTGCTGGCGGCGCTGAACCGCGTCGAGGCGCTTTCAGACCTGGCCGGGCGGTCGACCCATATCGAAGTGCGCGCCAGCGCCACCAACGAGGCGGCGCTGGTGCGGACCTTCGACCGGGTGGCGCGCAACCGCGCCGATGCCTCGGTGCTGGCGTCGCACGATCTGGGCGCCCTTCACATCAGCTGGGGTGGAAGCTGGCAGAGCAGCGGCAACGCCGGCCGGCCGGCGACGCAGCATGGCAACGGCTTTGCCCCCGACGGCAGCTATGCCGCCATCGAAGTAGTGAACAACTGGGTGGTTTACGGCGGCTGGGTCGATCGCTGGTGGGGGGCGGGGCAGGACGGCGCCCTGTTGTTCTCGACCAGCGCCCGGCCGATGCCGCAGGTGGGATTCCGCCGGCTGGAGCCGTTCAACATCGACTTCCCGCTGCTGCGCCTGCTTGGGCCGATCACCTTCGAGGCGTTCGCGGCCCAAGCGCGCGAACGGCGCGATTTCGACAATCCCTATATGCTGGGGATGCGCCTGGCCTTCCAGCCGGCGCGGCATTTCGAAATCGGCTTCAACCGCGGCC
>CAYYGQ010000195.1:0-4286 GCA_964471485.1 uncultured Sandaracinobacter sp.
TGGGGCCATCTCGACGTGCTGGTGGTGGACCTGCCGCCCGGCACCGGCGACGTGCACCTGTCGCTGGCGCAGAAGCTGAAACCAAGCGGCGCCATCGTCGTCTCCACGCCGCAGGAACTGGCGCGAAACGATGCCCGCCGCGCCGTCGCCTTCTTCGAGCAACTGATGGTGCCCGTTCTCGGCGTGGTCATGAACATGGCCGGAATGCCGGGGCCGGACGGAACCATGCTGTACCCGTTCGGCCGCCCCGAGGGCGAACTGGCGCCGCGCGCGGAAACGCTGGTCGAGCTGCCGCTCGATCCCGACGTGGTGGCGGCCTCCGACGCCGGGCGGCCGCTGGAAACCGGCGCGGTCGCCGAAGGGCTGGATCGGCTGGCGGAGCAGGTGGCGGCGAAGCTGCGGCTGTAGCCCCGGTAGTCCTGTGCTGGCCGGCCTTATTGGCCGGTAGTTCTATGTTGGCCGGCCTATTGCCCGGCGGTGGTCATGCCGTCGATGCGGATCGTCGGGGCGTCCACTCCGTAGCGACGCCGGAGGTCGTTTCCGGGTTCGAGCGCCCCGAACATGTCGAGGAGGTTGCCGGCGATGGTGGCCTCGCTCACCGCTTCGGCGAGCTGGCCGTTGCGGATGCGAAAGCCGCTGGCGCCACGGCTGTAGTCGCCGGTGAGGATGTTCACCCCCATGCCGATCAGTTCGTTCACGTAAAGCCCGTCGGCGATATCGGCGACGAGGGCGTCCGGGCTTTCGCTTCCGGCCTCCAGCCACAGGTTCGAGGCGGAGACCCCCGGCGGGCCGCTGGCGCCACGGCTGGCGTGGCCGGTGGGGGCAAGGCCAAGCTGGCGGGCGCTGGCGCTGTCGAGCAGCCAGCCCGTCAAGACGCCATCGGCGACCAGATCGCGGGCCGCCGTCGGCAGCCCTTCGCCATCGAAGCCGCGCGAGCGCAGGCCGCGTTGCCGCAACGGATCGTCGTGGATGCGGATTCCCGGACGGAAGATGCGTTTCCCGGCATGTTCGCGCAGAAAGCTGGTCTTGCGGGCGATGGACGAGCCGGCAATCGCCGACAGCAGATGGGCAAGAAGGCTCGCCGATACGCGGGCGTCGAAAACCACCGGCAGGCGCCCGGTCGGCGCCGGCTTCGGATCGAGGCGGGCAACGGTGCGGGCGCCGGCGCGCTGGCCGATTGCGGCCAGCGCTTCAAGGTCTTCGAGATAACGGCTCGAATGCCAGGCATAGTCGCGTTGGCGGCCTTCGCCTTCGCCGGCGATGACCACGGCGGACGCCGACACCGATGTGCCGGATTCGGCCCCGCGAAAGCCGGTGGAGGTGGCCAGCGCCGAGACGCTGCCGCCGGCGCTGGCGGAACTGCCCTCGCTGCTGGTGACGCCGGAAACGGCGCGCGCCGCGTCTTCCACTTCCAGTGCCATTTGTTGCAGCCGCTCGGCGGAAAGCTGTTCCACCGCGGGGTCATATTGCTGGAGATCGGCGAAGGGGCCTTTGCCAAGGCGATCCGCCGGCGCCAGGCCGGCATAGCGGTCGGGCGTGGCCTGGCGCGCCATGGCGACGGCGCGCTCGACCGCTTCCGCCAGCGCCGCCGGCGACAGGTCGGAAACGGACACCTGCGCCGAGCGCTCGCCCAGAAACAGCCGGACGCCGATTTCCTCGCCTTCGGAGCGGCCGATTTCCTCCAGCTTGCCAAGGCGGACGCCGATCCCGGTCGAGGCTTCGCCGAAATAAACCGCGTCGGCGGCGTCGGCGCCGCCGGCCTTCGCAAGGCCAAGCACATGGTCGAGACGGTCGAGGGCCTGTTGTTCGGTCAGCATGAACAGCGCTTAGGCGGCCGCGGCGAAGGCCGCAAGCGCCAGCGGCAACAGCAGCAGGGCGCCGGCCAGCCGGTTGGAGCGGAAGCGGTCGAGGGCCGAATGCACGTCGTTCGGGGCAAGCGTTGCCGCCTGCCACAGCAGTTGCGCCGCCGCCGGCAGCAGGGCCGGCAGCAGCCAGCGCGGCGCCGACCACCACAGCGCCAGAGCGAGCAGCAGGATGGTCATGGCGTAGAACAGCAGCAGCCCCGGTTTCAGCCATGGCCCCATGGCGCGCGCCGAGGATTTTACCCCGGCCAGTTCGTCGTCCTCGATGTCCTGCACGGCGTAGATGCTGTCGTAGCCGAGCGTCCAGAAAATGCCGGCGGCATAGACGGCGAGCATGACGGGGAAAGCAGCGCGCGTCGCCGGGTCGGCCGCCGCCCAGCCGACCGGCACCCCCCAGTTGAAGGTGAGGCCAAGCCAGAGTTGCGGCCACCAGGTGATTCGCTTCATGAAGGGATAGGCCGCCACCAGCAGCAGCGACGCCAGCGCCACCAGTTGCGCCTGCCCCGGCAGCAGCCACAGCAGGCCGAGGCCGATGAGCAGCAGCAGCGCCAGCAGCAGCACGCCGCCGGCAACGGAAATCGCCCCCGACGCCAGCGGCCGGCCGGCGGTGCGCGCCACCTGCGCGTCGAGGTCGCGGTCGACGATGTCGTTCCAGACGCAGCCGGCGGCGCGCATGACGAAGGCGCCGGGCAGGAACAGCGGCCAGAGCGGCCACCAGCCGGCGGGCGGCGCCAGGAACGCCCCCCAGAGGCAGGGCCAGAACAACAGCCAGAAGCCGGCCGGGCGGTCGAAGCGGGCAAGGCGCGCGTAAAGCGCAAGCCGTGGCGGCAGGCGATCAACCCAGCTTGCGACCGCATCGGGTGTCATGCCGTCTTCATAGGAGGAAGCGACGGAAAGGGAAGGGCGGTCAGGCCGCCACGTCGAAGGGCACGATTTCGCCGGAGAGGTAAAGCTGCCGCGCCTTCACCCGGCTGAGTTTCCCCGACGAGGTGCGGGGCAGGGTGCGCGGCGGCACCAGCTCGACGACGCAGCTCATGCCGGTGATGGCGCGCACCTTGTTACGGATGGCGACCTTCAGGCGGGCGCGCTCTTCGGCGTCCTGGGTGCGGCACTGCACCAGCACGGCGGGCGCTTCCTCGCCCTGCGGCGTGGTGATGGCGAAGGCGGCGATGTCGCCGGCCTTGAAGCCCTCCAGTTGCTCGATCGCCCACTCGATGTCCTGCGGCCAGTGGTTCTTGCCGTTCAGGATGATCATGTCTTTGGCGCGGCCGACGATGAACAGATGGCCGTCCACCAGATAGCCCATGTCGCCGGTGTCGAGCCAGCCATCGGCCGACAGGCAGGCGGCGGTCGATTCCGGGTTGCGGAAATAGCCGGCCATGACGCCGACGCCCTTCACCAGCACCCGGCCGATGTTGCGGTCGGCGAGCACGGCGCCGGCCTTGTCGCGGATTTCGAGCGACAGCCCCTGCATGGCGACGCCGCAATCGACGACGGCGCGATAGCGGGCCGGGCGCCTTGGGCCGGCGGCAAGGTCGGCGAAGCCTTCGCCGCCAAGCTTCTTCTCGTCGACGAGGTCGCAGAGAATGCCCTGGCCGAGCGGGGCGACCGTCACCGCCAGCGTCACTTCGGCCAGGCCATAGCTTGGCGTGAAGGCGCCGGCCTGGAAGCCGGCCTCGGCGAAAGCGTCGACGAAGGCCTGGCAGACATCGGGGCGGATCATGTCGGCGCCGTTGCCGGCGATGCGCCAGCGCGACAGGTCGAAGCGGCTGGCCACATCGGTCTGCGTCGAGACGCGGCGGGCGCAGATGTCGTAGCCGAAGCTCGGCGAATAGGAGAGGCTGTTGCCGGGGTTGTTGCTGATGAGCGTCAGCCAGGTGAGCGGGCGGCGGGCGAAATCGTCGGTGGACAGATAATCGACGGAAATCTGTGCCGCCATGGTGGAGAGGAAGGTGCCGACGAGGCCCATGTCGTGATACCAGGGCAGCCAGCTGACGCCGCGATCGCCGGGTCCGATCTCCATGGAAAGGGCGTGGCCGGTGAGGTTGGCCATCACCGCGCGGTGGGTGACGGCGACGCCGTGCGGGAAGCGGGTCGAGCCGCTGGAATATTGCAGATAGGCGATGGCGTCGGGGTCGGCTCTTGGCAGCTCGGTTTCGGGCGCGGGCAGGGCGGCGAATTGCCGCCAGCCCATCACGCCAATCTGCCCGCCGTTCTGTCCGCCGTTCTGCCCGTTGGCCGCCTCGGCGAAGATGGGCTTCAGATCGTCCGGTCCCAGCACCAGCACCGGGTCGCAACTTTGCAGTTGCACGCGGATCTGTTCGACATAGGCGTCGCGGCCGCCGAACGATGTCGGCAGCGGCAGCGGCACCGGCAGCACGCCGGCGTACAGCGCGCCATAGAAGGCGGCAGCGAATTCCGCGC
>CAYYGQ010000196.1:0-4243 GCA_964471485.1 uncultured Sandaracinobacter sp.
CACGGCGACGCTGACGGAGACGCCGAAGGGCGTGCTGATCGAAATCGAGGTGACCGGCCTGAAGCCCTCTGCATGGGTGGCGTTCCATATCCATGAAACCGGCCGCTGCGACGCCTCGACGGCGCACAATTCCGCCGGCGGCCACTTCAACCCCACCAACGCCGACCATGGCTATCTGGCCGCCAACGGCCCCCATGCCGGCGACATGCCCAACCAGTATGTCGGCGCCGACGGCGTGCTTCGCGCCCAGGTCTTCAATCCGATGGTTCGCCTCGATGGCGGCGCCAACGCCGTTCGCGGCCGGGCGCTGATGATCCACGCCGGCAAGGACGATTACAAAAGCCAGCCCACCGGCGACGCCGGCGCCCGGCAAAGCTGCGCCGTCATCGAATAGCCGAAAGCGGCCGCCGCTTTCGTTCGCGCCGGCGGCCGGCGCCGGGGCGGGCGGGCATGGCTTGCGGTTATGTCCCTGCCTGCTCTTTGAATGGGGAGAATCCCGCGATTGCCAACATCATGGATGGGCAGTCCGAAAGGTTCTCCATGATTTCCAGCCCCTATCTGCTTTATCTCGGCCATTCGAACGATGAGGTTGGAATCAAGACGTCGCGCGGCCTTGCGGTATTCCGGCCCGACATTTCCATCGGCGAATTTCGCCACGACGACTGCCGGATGACCGTCGGCCTGCCGCGCATGGGCTTTGCCGAAGCCGTCGCGGCGGGGGCGCGGACGCTGGTTCTTGGCATCGCCAACGCCGGCGGAAGGATCGGCGACGATCTGATCCGCGATGCGCTGGCGGCGATCGAGGCCGGTCTCGATGTGGCGGCCGGCCTGCACAGCCGGCTGCGCGACGTGCCGGAACTGGTGGAAGCCGCCCGGCGGCACGGCCGGCTGCTGCACGACGTGCGCGATCCGCGCCCCGACATCCCGGTCGGCAAGGGCCTGCCGCGCGCCGGCAGGCGGCTGCTGACGGTGGGCACCGATTGCTCGGTCGGCAAGATGTATGCCACGCTCTGCCTGCAACGCGGCATGCGCGCCCGTGGCATCGCGGCCGATTTCCGCGCCACCGGCCAGACCGGAATCCTGGTCGCCGGCGACGGCGTGCCCTTGGACGCGGTGGTGGCCGACTTCATTTCCGGCGCCATCGAGCAGCTGGCGCCGGCCCGCGACGACCATGGCTGGGACTGCATCGAAGGCCAGGGGTCGCTGTTCCATCCGTCGTTCGCCGGCGTCTCCACCGGATTGCTGCACGGCGCGCAGGCCGCGGCCCTGGTGCTGTGCCACGAACCGGGCAGGCCGCACATGCGCGGCCTGCCGCATTACCGGTTGCCGGGCCTTGCCGAAACGCTGGAGACCAATCTCAAGGTGGCGCGGCTGACCAGCCCCGATGTCCGGGCGGTTGGCATCGCGCTCAACACCGCGAAGCTGCCGCGCGCCGAGGCCGAGCGTCTGTGCGCCGAGGTGGCGGCCGAATTCGGCCTGCCCTGCACCGACCCCTTCGCCATGGGCGTGGAAGCGATCGTCGACCGGATCGAACAATGCTTCGAACGCTGAACGCCCGCCACGACCGCTTTCCGCTGCTGCGGCCGTTCCGCATTTCGCGCGGCGTGAAGACGGTGGCCGACGTGGTGACGGTCGAAATCACTGTCGGCGGCATCACCGGCCGTGGCGAGGGGGTGCCCTATCCCCGCTACGGCGAATCGGTGCAGGCAGCGCTGGCGGCGATCGAAACGGTGCGCGGCCCGATCGGCGAAGGGGCGGGCCGCGCCGAACTGCTGGACCTGCTTCCCCCCGGAGCGGCGCGGAACGCCGTCGATGGCGCGCTCTGGGATCTGGAAGCGCGGCTGGCGGGGGAAAGCGTGGCGGCGCGCCTCGGCCTCGCGCCGCCCGGGGGGGCCGCCATGGCGCCGCTGGCGACGGCGCTGACCGTCGGCCTCGACACGCCGGCGGCGATGGCGGCGGCGGCGGAAACGCTTGCCGGCGTGCCGCTGCTGAAGATCAAGGTGGACCAGAGCGACCCCGAAGCGCAGCTGCGCGCCGTCCGCGCCGTGGCGCCCTTGCCCCGGGTCATCGTCGACCCCAACGAAAGCTGGACCATCGCCGAGGTGGAGCGGTTGCAGCCGCTGCTGGCCGAGCTTCGGGTCGACCTGCTGGAGCAGCCGCTGCCGGCCGACGACGACGGCGCGCTCGCCGGCTTCCGGCCGCTGGTGCCGATCGCCGCCGACGAAGCCGTCCATGTCGCCGCAGACCTCGGCGCGCTCGCCGGCAAATATCAGGTCGTCAACATCAAGCTCGACAAGAGCGGCGGGCTGACGGCGGCGCTTGCCCTTGCCGACGCCGCCGAGGCGGCCGGTTTCGGCCTCATGGTCGGCTGCATGGTCTGCTCGTCGCTGTCGATCGCCCCGGCGTGGCCGCTGGCGGCGCGGGCGGCGTTCGTCGATCTCGACGGCCCGCTGTGGCTGGCCGGGGACCGCGCCGGCGGGGTTTCGGCGCGCCAGGGAATGCTGATGCCGCCCGAACCCGGTTTCTGGGGCGGGTCGAGCCGGTCGGAACGGAAAATAGAGGGAGCCAGCACATGATCCGAATCACCACATCCGCCAGAAGGGGCGCGGCCGCCGCCGTGGCGTCCGCGCTGCTGTGCACGGCGTCCGCCGGCCTCGGCCAGCAGCAGCAGGCCGATCTGCTGCTGCGCGGCGGCACCGTCTATCCGGGCGAGGCGGCGCCCTTCGTCGGCGATGTCGCCATTCGTGGCGACCGCATCGTCTATGTCGGGCCGCGGGCGCCGGGCGCCGCCAAACGGGTGATCGACGCCACCGGCCTCATCGTCGCCCCCGGCTTCATCGACCCGCACACCCATGTGAACGGCGCGCTGGCGTCGTCCGATCCGTCGGCGCGCCTGGTGCTGCCGTTCCTGACGCAGGGGGTGACGCTGGCGTTCATCGGCGTCGACGGCGGCGGCAACCCCGACATCGGCGCCGGCATCGTTTCCGCCGGCGCCGGCGGCGGCCAGTCCCATCGCAGCTTCGGCATCAATTTCGCCTCCTATGTCGGGCTTGGCGCGGTGCGGACCATGGTGATCGGCGCCGAGGACCGCGCGCCGACACCGGCCGAACTGCAAAAGATGGAAGCGCTGGTGGACGGCGCCATGTGCAAGGGGGCGCTCGGCCTCTCCACCGGACTGTTCTATGCGCCGCAAAGCTTCGCCAAACGCGACGAAGTGGTGGCGCTGGCCCGGGTGGCGAAGGCGCGGGGCGGCGTTTACGACAGCCACATCCGCGACGAATCGAGCTATACCATCGGCGTGCGCGGCGCCATCGGCGAAGCCATCGACATCGGCCGGCAGACCGGGATCCCGGTGCACATCGCCCATATCAAGGCGCTCGGGGTCGATGTCCACGGCCAGTCGGGCGCCATCATCGCCGACATCGAGGCGGCGCGGCAGGGCGGCCTTACCGTCCACGCCGACCAGTATCCATGGACGGCATCGAGCACCGGCCTTTCGGCGGCGCTGATCCCGCGCTGGGCGCAGGACGGCGGCCGCGACGCTTTGCTGGCCCGCTTCAACGATGCCGCCACCATGGCGCGGATGCGGCCGGAAATCGCCGACAATCTCCGCCGCCGCGGCGGCCCGGCCTCGCTGCTTATTTCGTCGGGACCGGCCGATGTCGAGGGCAGGACGCTGGAGCAGGTGGCAGAAGCGCGCGGCGTCGATCCGATCGACGCCGCCATCGCCATTTTGAAGCAGCGCGAAACCGGCGTGGTGTCCTTCAACCAGAGCGACGCCGATGTCGAAGCCTTCATGAAGCAGCCCTGGGTGGTCACCAGTTCCGACGCCTCGCTTGGGCACCCGCGCTATTACGCAAGCTTCGCCAACAAATATGCGACCTATGTGCAGCAGAAAAAGACCTTGGATCTCAGAACCTTCATCGCGCAAAGCTCGGCCGTGACGGCGAAGATGTTCGGTCTTGAAGGGCGCGGCGAGCTGAAGCAGGGCGCCTTTGCCGATGTGATCGCCTTCGATCCGGCGGCGTTCGCGCCGCGCGCCGACTATGCCCATCCGATGCTGTTTTCGACCGGGATGCGCTTCGTCGTCGTCAATGGCGCCCTGGCCATCGAGGACGGCGAAGCCACCGGCGCGGCCGGCGGGCGGATGATTCTGCACCAGCCGCTTGGCGGCGGCTGTCCGGCTTCCTGAGCCAGGCTTGCCGAGCGGGCCGGGCGGGCCGTTTCAAGGCAACAGCAGAAC
>CAYYGQ010000197.1:0-4241 GCA_964471485.1 uncultured Sandaracinobacter sp.
TTCGCATAAGCCTCGAACTGCCGCTGCGCCGAACGCAGCAGCGCGTCCAGATCCTTGTCTTCCTCGGGCTGCTGGTCTTCCAGCGGTTCGAGTTCGGCGACCAGATAGCCGTCGCTGTCGTCGATTCCGGCCAGCCGCGCCCGCTGCTCGCCCTCTACCAGCACTTTCACGGTGCCGTCGGGCAGCTTCAGCAATTGCAGCACATTCGCCAGCACGCCGACTTCATAAAGCGAGTCCGCCGCCGGATCCTCGTCGGCCGGGTTCTTCTGCGACAGCAGGAAGATGGACTTGCCCGCTTCCATGGCCGCTTCCAGCGCCTTCACCGATTTCTCGCGGCCGACGAACAGCGGCACCACCATGTGCGGGAAGACGACGATGTCGCGAAGCGCCAGCACCGGCCGTGTCAGGGAGGGGCGCGTCAGGGGGGCGTGTGTTTCCATGGGCGGCTATATGGGTGGGCGTTTGGCATTACGCAATCGGCAGATGGCCGGCTTCGCGCCCAGGGTTCGCGATCAGGGTTCGCGCCCAGGGTTCGCGATCAGGCGGCTTCGGCCTTGGGCATCTGTTCGCGGGCGGCCATGAAACGGCGGACGATGTCGCGGACATCCTCCAGGCTGTGCGCCGCCGACAGCGAACAGCGCAGCAGGAAGACGCCGGCGGGGGTTGCCGGCGGCCGGCTCATGTTGCAGTAGATGCCGTTCGCCAGCAACTGGCTCCACATGGCGACCGTCTGCTTCTGGTCTGGAAGCAGCACGGCGATGATGGCGCTTTCGGGCGTGGCCGTCGCCATTTTGAATCCGGCTTCCTTGAGGCCGGCATGAAGGGCGCGCGACACCGCCCAGAGATTGGCGCGCTTTTCGCTGGCCGTCATCAGTTTTCGGATCGACGCTTCGGCCGACGCCGCGACCGCCGGCGGCAGCGAGGCGGTGAAACGATAGGGGTTGCAGACGAGGCGGAGGATTTCGAACTTCGGGTGGTTGGACACGGCAAAGCCGCCCACCGTCCCCACCGACTTCGAGAAGGTGCCGACGACGAAATCCACCTGGTCCTCAAGGCCGAGTTCCTCGTAGACGCCGCGGCCGTTCGGGCCGAAGAAGCCCATGGCGTGGGCTTCGTCGACCAGCACCATGGCGTTATGGCTTTTGGCGGCCGCCACCAGTTCCCGCAACGGCGCCACGTCGCCAAGCATCGAATAGACGCCTTCGAGAATGACGAGGCGGCCGCCTGTTTCGGGCAGGCGCGCCAGCCGCTTTTCGAGGTCGGCGGCATTGTTGTGGCGGAAGCGCACGACTTCGGCGTTCCCCAGCTTGCAGCCGTCGTAGATGGAGGCGTGGCTGTCGGCGTCCAGCAGGATATGGTCGCCCTTGCCGGCCAGCGTCGACACCATGCCGAGATTGGCCTGATAGCCGGTGGAAAAGACGATGGCCGATTTCGTGCCGTAGAAATCCTTCAGCGCCTGCTCGACGCCGAGGTGCGGCGCGAAGGTGCCGTTCAGCACCCGGCTTCCGGTCGAGCCGGCGCCGAATTCGGCGAAGGCGCGGCGCCCGGCCTCGATGACATCGGCGTCAAAGGTCATGCCCATGTAATTATAGGTGCCGACGAGGATGGTTTCGCGGCCGTTGATGATGGCGCGCGTCGGCGACAGCAGCTTTTCCATCACCACGCCGAACGGGTCGCTTGCCCCGGTTTCCAGCAGCCCTTCGTGCTCGGCGATATAGGGATCGAACTTCGACAGCAGGTCGTGCATCCGCTCAGCTCCTCAGCTTGACGACCGCATCCGCCAACTGGCCGATGGTTTCAAGGTCGGGCAGCAGATTGAGGGGGATGTTGATGTCCCATTCGTCCTCGATGTTGGCGACCAGGTCCATCACCGTCAGGCTGTCGAGTTCGAGGTCGTTGGCAAAGCTGGTGCTTTCGCCAAGCGGCGCCTGGCGGACATTCAGGGGGGCGATCAGTTCGATCAGTCTGGCATAGGTCGCGGCGCGATCCATGAAACTCTCCGGGTGGGTTTGCTGAAAGCTGGAATGCTTCCCCATGCCGGGGAAATGTGGCGGAAAAACGGGGAAATCGGCCGTTCAGGGCAGAATTCCTGTGCGGCGGCAATAGGCGACGGTGTTCGCCATGCCCGCCGCAAGCCCGGTTTCGGGTGCCCAGAGGCCAAGGGCAAGAAGGGCGGAGCTGTCGGCCGACCAGTCGGGGTGGGCCATGTAGCGGGCGCGGTCGGGGCTGAGGTTGGCGAGGCGGCCGGCAAGGGCCGCGACGGCATCGTCGGCGCGGGCGGCCATTTTCAGCAGCATGGACGGGATTTCCACTGCGCGGACGGGCCGGCCAAGGGCGGTGCCGATGCTGTCGGCCATTTCCCGCGGCCGGTAGCTGCCGGCGCCATCGTCGATTTCAAGGACGAGGCCCCGGCTTTTCCCCGCCCCGGCAAGATCTTCGGCAAGGGAAACGAGCGCCCGGCCAAGATCCGGCCCATAGAGCATGGCGGTGCGCGCGCCCTTCGGCAGCGGCAGCAGGCCGTGGCGCGCCGCCTTCAGCAGTTTTGGAAATTCGCCGTCGCCCGGCCCGTAGACGGCGGGCGGGCGCAGCGCCACCGTGGGCGCGGCGCGCGCCATGGCGATTTCCTCGCCCTGGCGCTTCGACCAGCCGTAAAGGCTGAGGCCGGGCAGGCGCGCCGCCAGCGACGACACATGGACGAAGGGCAGGCCGGTTGCGGCGCGGACCAGGGCGGCCGTGCCGTCGATGTTGCCGGCGGCATAGCCGGCGCGGTTTCTGGCGTTCGTCACCCCGGCGATATGGACGACGGCGTTCGCCCCCGCCACCAGCCGGGCCAGCGCGCGATCGTCGCCAAGGTCGCCGGCGATCCATTCGACGCCCGGCTGGCGCGGCTGCGGCCGGCGGGCCAGCGCGCGGACGCCGTGGCCGCGCCGCAGCGCTTCCGCAATTGCATGGCCGCCGACAAAGCCGGTGCCGCCGGTGATTGCCACAACAAGCGCCATTCCCCGCCCTTAGCCGCCGTGCTAGCCCATGGCCATGCGCCAGATGCCAAGACTGTTCGTCGACACCCCGCTTGCCGAGGGTGCCGAAGTCGAATTGCCGGATGCGGCCGGCCATTATCTGCGCGCCGTGCTGCGCCTGGAGGCAGGCGCCCCCCTCCAGCTGTTCGACGACCGCAGCGGCGAATGGCTGGCCGAGGTGGGCGAAATGTCGAAACGGCGGGTGACGGCGCGGATCAAAACGCGGCGGCGCCCGCGCGAGACGCCGCCGGACCTCTGGCTGCTGGCCGCCCCCATCCGCCCGGAACGCTTTCAGTGGCTGGCGGAAAAGGCCACCGAACTTGGCGTGGCGCGCTTCGTGCCGGTGTTGACGGAGCGGGTGAATCACGCCCGCCAGAATGTGGCGCGGCTTCGCGCCCATATGGTGGAAGCGGCCGAGCAGTGCGGGCGGACGGCGCTGCCGGAGCTGGCGGCGGCGGCGGCGCTGCCGGAGCTGCTGGCGCACTGGCCCGCGGGGCGGGCGCTCTATTTCGCCGACGAGGAAGGCGGCGAAGCGATGACCGCCCTTCGCCCGGCCTTTCCGGCGGCGATCCTGATCGGCCCGGAAGGCGGCTTCTCGGCGGCCGAGCGAACGCGGTTGCTGGCACAGCCGATGGTGCGGCGCCTTGCCCTCGGGCCTCGGGTGTTGCGCGCCGATACCGCGGCCGTCGCCGCCATCGCCCAGTTGCAGTTGCTGGCGGCGGAATCCGGCTGGCGCGCTGCTCTGCCGCCCGCTAAGGCCGGGGCATGAGCGACCGGCAACCCGCATTCGACGACGCCGAACCGATCCGGGCCAAAGAGGATTTGCTGGCGCTGTTCCGGCATGGCGAGAAGCCCAAGGCCGGCTGGCGCATCGGCACCGAGCATGAGAAATTCGCCTTCCGCCTGGCCGACCACCGTCAGCCGTCCTGGGAGGAACAGGGCGGCATCCGCGACCTGCTGGAGCGCTTCTGCCGGGAATATGAATGGCGGCCGGTGCTGGAAGACGGCCGCATCATTGCCGCCAGCCGTGATGGCGCCAGCCTCAGCCTAGAGCCGGCCGGCCAGTTCGAGCTTTCCGGCGCCCCCCTGGAAAACCTGCTCCAGACCTGCGAGGAAACCGGCCTCCACCGCCAGCGCTGCCTCGAAATCGGCGCCGCCCTCGGGCTTGGCTTCCTTGGCCTCGGCTTCAATCAGGTGGCGACGCGCGCCGAACTGCCGTGGATG
>CAYYGQ010000198.1:0-4238 GCA_964471485.1 uncultured Sandaracinobacter sp.
CGACATATTCCTCGGAGGATTTGTTGTTGACGACGTTGATGACGACGTTCGCCGAGCTTTTCTTGACGTTGATACCGCCGGCCAGCGCCCCGACCGGGCCGCCGATGAAGCCGCCCACCAGGCCGCCGACGTTCAGCCCGCCCCGGTTGTTGTTGGAGGTGACGATATCGGGGATGGCGGTGAAGTCCGCCTGCACGATCTGGCCGGCGCCGATGGTGCCGCCGCGCTGCAACGCGCCCGAAGAGGCGAGCGCGCGCTCCTGTTGCATGGCGGCCATGCCGCGCGCCGAGCGGTTCACCAGGCGAAAGCAGTTGGATTTCTGCACATAGACGCGGATCAGCGATTCGGGGGAACTGAGGCCGAGCGAACTCCACCAGCGGTTGCCGTTCTCCGGCTCGGACAATGCCAGCGTGCCGATGGGCGCCGGGCAGTTCGGCAGTTCGGCGGTTTTCTCCGCCCTGGTCTTTTCCGCCGCCTGCCCGGACCTGGAGCGGATCTGGGCATCGGCCGGCATGGCGACCGCCAGCAGCGCCAGGGTGGCGGCCGCCCCCGCAAATGTCCCCGCCCTGGCCTTCCTATGGTGAGAATAGCGCATCATGCCCTCCGGATTGAAAAATCTGTGCATCGTTTGCGAAACAGACGCCCGTAAATGGCCCGTAAGTGGCCCGTAAATGAATTGCCCGTATCTTGCCCGTGAACAGGCGGCCCATAAAACCACCCGTAAAACCCATTGCTTGCAAAACCGCGCCCGGTTCGCAATCCCTTCCGTTCGCTGCCATTGTAAATTATAGCGCGGACCATGCCAACCGATCCCTCAGCCGGCCTTCCCGAAGACGGGGCCATTCTCGATGAATTTCGCGCCGCCGATGCGCTTCTCGAAGGCCATTTCATCCTGTCGTCGGGCCTGCATTCGCCGCGCTACCTGCAATGCGCCCGCGTGTTGATGGACCCGGCGCGGAGCGAGCGGTTGTCGCGGGCGTTGGCCGCCAGGCTGCCGGAGGGCGTGCGCGGCGCGGTGCGGGTGGTGGTCGCGCCGGCCATGGGCGGCCTCATCTGCGGCTATGAACTGGCGCGCGCCCTTGGCGCGCAGTCGATGTTCGTCGAGCGGCCTTCCGGCACGTTCGAGCTTCGCCGGGGGTTCCGCCTCGACCCCGGAACGCCGGTGCTGCTGATGGAGGATGTGGTGACCACCGGCCTGTCCTCGCGCCAGGCGATTGCCGCCATCGCGGCCGCCGGCGGCCGGGTGCTGCACGCCGCCTGCCTCGTCGACCGCTCGGACGGCCTGGCCGATCTCGGCGTGCCGCTCACCCCGCTGCTTCGCCTGCATGTGCCGACCTATGCCGCCGACCGGCTGCCGGCCGACCTTGCCGCCATCCCGGCGGTGAAGCCCGGAAGCCGCGCCGCATGAGCCGTCCCCTTCGCCTCGGCGTCAACATCGACCATGTGGCGACCATCCGCAACGCCCGCGGCGGCGCCCACCCCAGCCCGTTGCGCGCCGCCGAACTGGCCGCCGCCGCCGGCGCCGACGGCATCACCGCGCATCTGCGCGAAGACCGCCGCCACATGACCGACGCCGACATCGCCGAACTGATGGAGCGCATCCGCCTGCCGCTGAACCTGGAAATGGCGGCGACGGCGGAAATGCGGCAGATCGCCCTTCGCCACCGCCCGCACGCCGCCTGCATCGTCCCCGAGCGCCGCGCCGAACGCACCACCGAGGGCGGCCTCGATGTCGCCGGGCAACGGGCGACGCTGGCGCCGCTGGTGGAGCAGCTGTCGGTGGCCGGAATCCGCGTGTCGCTGTTCATCGCCCCCGACGCCTCGCAGATCGAAGCGGCCGCCGCCATTGGCGCCCCGGTCGTCGAACTGCACACCGGATCTTACGCGAACGGCGGCGCCGGCGCGCTGGAGGCGCTGGTGGAAGGGGCGCGCTTCGCTGCCTCGCTTGGTCTCGAAGTCCATGCCGGGCACGGCCTGACCTACGAAAATGTCGGGCCGGTCGCGGCGCTGCCGGCGATCGCCGAACTCAACATCGGCCATTTCCTCATCGGCGAGGCGGTGTTCGTCGGCCTTGTGGAGGCCATCCGGCGGATGCGGGCGCTGATGACGGCCGCCCGCGCGTGAACGCCCCCGGCGCGGTGCCCGATCTGTTCCCCGGCCTGATCGTGGTCGGCTTCGGCAGCGACCTGTGCAACATCGAGCGCATCGCCGCTTCGATCGAGCGCTTCGGCGACCGTTTTCTGGATCGGGTGTTCACAGAAACCGAGCGGGCGCGCGCCGACCGCCGGCCGCTGACGCGGGCCGGCACCTATGCCAAGCGCTTCGCCGCCAAGGAAGCAACGGCAAAGGCGCTTGGCACAGGATTTCGCGACGGCGTGTTCCTGCGCGACATCGGCGTCGTCAACCTGCCGTCCGGCCAGCCGACGCTGGCGCTTTCGGGTGGCGCCAACGCGCGGCTTGCCGCCATCACCCCCAGGGGGCATAAGGCCGAACTCCATCTTACCATGACCGACGATCACCCCTTTGCCCAGGCGATCGTGCTGATAACAGCGAGACCTCGATGAGCGCATCTTCGCCTGACGTTTCCGACCCGGCGCGCCAGAAGAAAGGCATTTCCTGGAAGCGCGAGGCCGGGCAGTGGATCGTGCTGATCCTCATCGTGCTCGGCATCCACAGCTTCATCGCCAAGCCCTTCTACATCCCGTCCGAATCGATGGTGCCGACGCTCCTGGTCGGCGACCGGCTGATCGTGTCCAAATATCCTTACGGCTATTCCTATCTGTCGCCGTCGGTGCCCGTGCTGCCGAAGATGCGCGGGCGCCTGTTCGGCCGCATGCCGGAACGCGGCGATGTCATCGTTCTGAAAAGCCCGTCGGACGGCGCCGACTGGATCAAGCGGGTGATCGGCCTGCCCGGCGACACCATCGAGGTGCGCGACGGCGCGCTTTATCTGAACGGCCGGGAAGTGCAGCGCGAGCGGCGCCCGGCCACCGAGCTTCGGGTGACGCCCAACACCGATTGCGCCTATCTGCCGCAATATCGCGGCATCGACGCCGCCGGCGACGAGGTGTGCCGCTATCCGACCTGGCGGGAAACGCTGCCGGGCGGCCGCAGCTACGACACCTTCGACATCGCCGACACCGACCGCGACCATTTCGGTCCCGTCACCGTTCCGAACGGGCATATTTTCCTGATGGGCGACAATCGCGACAATTCGATGGACAGCCGGGTGCCGGCGGAATTCGGCGGCCTTGGGCTGGTGCCGTGGGAGAATATCGTCGGCCGCGCCGAGTTCACCACCTTCTCGCTCGACGGCTCGCAGAGCTGGAACCCGCTCAGCTGGTGGGGGGCGCTGCGCGGCGACCGCGCCTTCAAGAGCCTGCGCCACTGAGCGGCTCGCCCGCCGGCCCGTCCCCGGGCCGCGAGCGGCCGTGGGCTATCGTCAGGCCGGGCCATTCTCAGGCTGGATCGGAACGGTCGATGCGGCCGCTGTCGAGCAGGGGGGCGGCGTCGATTCCCTCCACGCCCATCAGCGCCGAAAGCCGCTCGACCGCGGCGAGCAGCATCGCCTGCTCCCATGGCGGCAGGGCGACGAAGCGGCTGGTGAACACCGTCTGCAACGGGTCGGGGGCGTTTTTCAGCATGTCCCGCCCGGCGTCCAGCGTGCTCAGATAGAATTGGCGGCGGTCGCGCTCGCCGCGCTGGCGCCGCACCAGCCCGCGCGCCTCCAGCCGGTCGACGATGGTGGTGATGGTGGCCTGGCTGAAATCCAGCTCCTGGGCGATGGCGCCCGGCGTCACCGGCTGGCGGCGGTCGATGTCGCGCAGCACCAGCAGTTGCGACGGCGTGAGGCCGGTGGCGGTGGCCAGATGGCGGTTGCCGATTTCGGTGGCGCGCAACACCCGGCGAAGGGCGCGCAAGGTGGCCGTGGCGATCGCCTGATTCATGGCGGCAACATATGGGCGGCGGCGCCGGCCGCCAAATCATTTTCCGTTTTTGCCCAGATAGTTCGTTCAGTAAAGCAGATAAAATATCACCAAAAGGTTGAACTGTATGAGGTAACAGCATTATATGCAGCGCAGCACTGGCTGTCGGCCGATAGCCAGAAGAAAGTAATTTTGGGGATAAAGCATTTTTGATTCCGAAGCCCGGCAGGCACCCGATGCTGGCCGGGACATGTCGGCCCGATTTCGGCTTCGCCACCCACGGATCGAGGATGGGGCGGCGGTCAGCGAGCT
>CAYYGQ010000199.1:0-4229 GCA_964471485.1 uncultured Sandaracinobacter sp.
TGAACGCGGTAAAGCTGCGCCTCAGGCCGATCCTGATGACCTCGCTTGCCTTCATCGGCGGCATGGTGCCGCTGTTCTTCGCCTCGGGCGCCGGCGCCGCCAGCCGCATCGCCGTCGGCACCGGGGTCATCGGCGGCATGCTGGCGGCGACCTTGCTCGGCATTTTCTTCACGCCGCTCTTTTATCTGTCGATCCGCCACTGGCTGAACCGCGACCGGCCGGTCCACGACGAGCGGGCAGAGGGGCATCGCGATGCGCCCTGAACTGCCGCTCTCCCTCGGCCTGCTGCTGGCGGCCTGCGCCATTCCGCCGTCCACGGCGCTGAAGCAGCCGGCGCCGCCGGTGGCCGACAGCTTTCTTGCCCCGCAACCGGACGGGCCGGACGATTCAGCCGGGCCGGCCGGCGGCGTGGCCGCGACCGGCATCGGCTATGCCGACTTCTTCCCCGACGCGCGGCTGAAGGCGCTTATCGAGCGCGGCCTCGCCCGGAATCGCGACCTTGCCGTCGCCGTCGCCCAGATCGCCGAAGCGCGCGCGCAATATCGGATCCAGCAAAGCACCCGCTTCCCGGAACTGGACGGTTCCGGCAACCGCATCCGTAGCCGCACGCCGGCGGGCGGCGCCATCGCCAACCCCTTCATCAGCACCAGCCAGACCATCGGCGTCTCCGTTCCGGGCTTCGAACTGGATTTCTGGGGGCGGATCCGCAACCTGTCGCGGGCCGCACGCAGCCGTTATCTGGCGACGGCGGCCGGCGAACAGAGCGCGCGCCTCACCCTCATCCGCTCGATCGCCGAACAATATTGGCTGGTGCTCGAATCGAGCGAGCGGCTGGCGCTGGCCGAGGCAACGGTGGAAAGCCGGCAGGAAGACGTGCGTATCGCCCGTCTAAGGCTCAGCGCCGGCGTCACCTCGGCGCTCGATTTCCGCCAGGCGGAATCGCTGCTGACCCAGGCGGAAACCGACCTTGCCTCGCTTCGCCTTTCGCTGGCGCGGGACCGCAACCTGCTGACCGTGCTGGTCGGCGGGCCGATCGAAGGCGAACTGCCGCCGGCGCTGCCGCTGGCCGCACAGGAACCGGCGCAGGCGCTCGCCGCCGGCCTGCCATCCGCCCTGCTGGAGGTGCGCCCCGACATCCTCGCCGCCGAGGAAAATCTGCGCGCCGCCCGCGCCGACATCCGCGCCGCCCGCGCCGCCTTCTTCCCCAGCATCTCGCTCACCGGCAGCCTCGGCTATGCCTCGACCGACCTCGGCGACCTGTTCGCCTCCGAGCGGCTGGCCTGGTCGTTCGGGCCGTCGATCAGCCTCCCCATCTTCGACTGGGGCCAGCGCCGCGGCAATCTCGACCTTGCCGTCGCCCGCCAGGACATCGCCGTCTCCACGTACGAGAAAACCGTGCAGCAAGCCTTCCGCGAAGTGGCCGACGCCCTCGCCGGCCGCCGCCATTTCGCCGACGAAGTGGCGGCGCAGCAGCGTTCGGTCGATGCGCTCGGCGAAATCGCCCGGCTGGCGCAGACCCGTTACCGGGAAGGCGTCGCCAGCTATCTCGAAGTGCTGGACGCCGAACGCAGCCTGTTCACGGCGCAGCAGGCGCTGCTGTCGCTGCGGCGCCAGGAACTGGCCAATCTCGCCGGCCTTTACGCGGCGCTCGGCGGCGGACTGCCTACCCCCTGAACGTTGCCCTGAATATCGCCCTGGACGTTGCCGGCCGTGGCGGGCGACGCATCCAGCTGCTGGCGTTCGGCGCGGATCACCAGGCTCGGCGCCTTGACGCCGGCGATCAGTTCCAGAAGATGTTGCAGATCCTCGACCTCCACATCCATCACATAATGATGGTGGGCGCGGTCGCAATCCTGCAACGTCAGGTTGACGATATTCGCCCCCTGCTGCGCCATTATGGCCGTCACCTGCGCCAGCGCCCCCGGCTCGTTCATCAGCACCACGTCGATGCGGGCGATCCCCGACGTGGCGTCGGGCGCCCATTTCAGATCCACCCACTCGCTGTCGACGGCGCGCGCCAGCAGCGGACAGTCGATCCGGTGGACGAAAATGCCCTGATTGGGAACCCTGAGACCGACGATGCGGTCGCCTGGAATGGGCATGCAGCAGGGCGCCATCGCCATGCCGCCGGCGTCGGCGCCGCCGACCACCAGCACCGCCTCCCGCACCGGCGCCGGCGCCGCACGGGAGCGGCGCCGCCGCTGCCCGCCCGATCCCGGCACCAGCGCTTCCAGCAACTGCCGGTCGGACACCGAGGCCGTCGCCAGCGCCACATAAAGCGCCGGGCGATCGGCCAGTTTCAGCCGTTTGAGGGCGGCGGCCACCGCCTCGTCGCCGATCGTCACCTTCAGCCGGCGCACGGCATCGTGAAACAGCGCCTCGCCGGTCTTCAGCCGCGCCACCCGCTCTTTCTGCCGCAGATGGCGGCGGATGGCCGAGCGCGCCTTCGCCGTCACCACGAACTGCTCCCAGGCCGGATCCGGCGTCTGCGCCGACGAGCGCAGGATTTCCACCTGGTCGCCATTGTGCAGGCGGGTGCGAAGCGACGTCACCTTGCCGTTGACGCGGGCGCCGACACAGGTGTTGCCGAGCGTGGTGTGCACGGCATAGGCGAAATCGACCGGCGTGCTGCCGCGCGGCAACTGCACCAGTTCGCCCCGCGGCGTGAAGCAGAATAATTTGTCCTGGAACATGGCGATGCGGGTATGTTCCAGCACTTCTTCCGGCGACTGGGCGTTTTCCAGGATCTCGACGAGATCCTGAAGCCAGCGATAATCGGTGCCGCCCGCCGCCCGCTTCTGCTTGTAGGCCCAGTGCGCCGCCATGCCGAACTCTGCCTGCGCGTGCATTTCCCGGTCGCGGATCTGCACCTCGATCCGCATTCTCGCCCGGTCGACGAGCGTGGTGTGCAGCGAGCGATAGCCGTTGCGCTTCGGGGTGGAGATATAATCCTTGAAGCGCCCCGGCACCATCGGCCAGTGCTGGTGCAGGGCGCCAAGCGCGCGATAGCAGTCGTCGGCGTTCTTCGTGATCACCCGGAAGGCCAGCACGTCCGACAATTGCTCGAAGGCGATGTCCTGCTCCTGCATCTTGCGAAAGATCGACCAGGGCATTTTTTCGCGGCCGCGCACGTCCTCGACCGGGATTCCGGCACCCTTCAGCACCTCCAGGATCATCTCCTCGATACGGCGGATGGTGTCGCCGCCATCGACGCGCATCGCCTCCAGCCGCCGGGTGATCGAACGGCAGGCTTCCGGCTCCAGTTCGGCAAAGGCCAGCTCTTTCAGCTCGTCCATGAAGCCATACATGCCGATGCGCTCGGCAAGCGGCGCATAGATGTCCATGGTCTCCTTGGCGATGCGGCGGCGCTTGTCGGGGTTTTTCAGATATTTCAGCGTCCGCATATTGTGCAGACGGTCGGCCAGCTTCACCAGCAGCACGCGGATGTCGTCCGACATCGCCAGCAGGAAACGGCGCAGATTCTCGGCGGCGCGCTCGTTTTCCGACTGCGCCTCGATTCTGGACAGCTTGGTGACGCCCTCCACCAGGCGCGCAACATTGTCGCCGAACAGACGATGCAGATCCTCGGATGTCGCCACGGTATCCTCGATGGTGTCGTGGAGGATGGCCGTCGCGATGGTTTCGTCGTCGAGCTTCAGGTCGGTCAAGATGCCGGCCACTTCGATCGGATGCGAGAAATAGGGGTCGCCGCTGGCGCGTTTCTGGCTGCCGTGCGCCTTCATGGAAAACACATAGGCGCGGTTCAGCAGATCCTCGTCCGCTTCCGGGTCATAGGCCCTGACCCGCTCGACCAGTTCGTATTGGCGTAGCATCGGCCCGGTTATGCAGGGGTTCGCGCCCATTTGCGACCCATTTCCAGCCCCTACGAAAAAGCGGCGCCGAAGCGCCGCCTTCCCGTTCCAATCGCGCGCAGCCTCAGCGGCTGTAGAATTCGACCACCAGATTGGGTTCCATCTTCACCGGATAGGGCACTTCGTCCAGAGTCGGCACCCGCACATAGCTGGCCTTGAAGCCCTCGACGCCGACATATTCCGGCACTTCGCGCTCCGACGACTGCACCGCTTCCAGCACCAGCGCCATTTGCTGGGCTTTTTCCGAAAGCTCGATCACGTCGCCCGGCTTCACCATCGCCGAGGCGATGTTGCACTTGCGGCCGTTCACCAGCACATGGCCGTGGTTCACCAGCTGGCGGGCGGCGAACACCGTCG
>CAYYGQ010000200.1:0-4136 GCA_964471485.1 uncultured Sandaracinobacter sp.
CGTGGCTGACCGACCAGTGGTATGTCGATGCCGGGAAACTCGCCACCGAGGCGCGCGCCGCCGTCGCCGACGGCCGCACGAAATTCGTGCCGGAAAGCTGGGAGAAGACCTATTTCAACTGGCTGGACAATATCCAGCCCTGGTGCATTTCCAGGCAATTGTGGTGGGGACACCGCATCCCCGCCTGGTACACGCCGGACGGCAGCGTCATCGTCGCCGAAAACGCCGAGGAAGCGCGGCAGAAGGCCGGCGCCGATGTGGCGCTGCGCCAGGACGAGGATGTGCTCGACACCTGGTTCTCGTCCGGTCTCTGGCCGTTCGCGACGCTCGGCTGGCCCGAGGACAACGCCGAACTCCGCCGCCATTTCCCCGGCGACGTGCTGGTGACGGCGTTCGACATCATCTTCTTCTGGGTTGCGAGGATGATGATGCAAAGCATGGAACTAACAAAAGAAGTTCCGTTTCACACCGTCTATTGCCACGGCCTGGTGCGCGATGCCCAGGGGCAGAAGATGTCGAAGTCGAAGGGCAACACCGTCGACCCGCTGGCCCTTGTCGAGCGCTATGGCGCCGATGCGCTGCGCTTCACCCTGGCGGCGTCCGAAGCGCAGGGGCGCGATGTCAAGTTCGACGAAAAGCGCGTGGAGGGCTATCGCAACTTCGCCACCAAATTGTGGAACGCCGCCCGCTTTGCCGAAGCGCAGGGGATCGGCGCCGCCTCCTCGCCCACCCCGCCGGCGGCCGCGCACGCCATCAACCGCTGGATTCTGGCGGAAACGGCGCGGGCCGGCGCCGCCGCCGACAGCGCGCTCTCCGCCTATCGCTTCGACCAATATACCCAAGGGCTTTACCATTTCGTCTGGAACCGCTTCTGCGACTGGTATCTGGAGCTGGCGAAACCGCTGCTGGCCGAGGACGGCGCGCTGGCCGCGGAAACCCGCGCCGTCGCCGGCTTCGTGCTCGACCGCATCCTGCTGCTGCTGCATCCGGCCATGCCGTTCATCACCGAGGAACTGTGGCACGCCCGCGGCAAACGCGACCACGACCTCATCCTCGGCCAATGGCCGGATGCGGACGACGCCGCAGAAACCGATAGCGAAACCGATGGCGAAACCGACGGCGAAATCGACTGGCTGATCGACCTGGTGTCGGCGATCCGCTCGGCGCGCACCGAACTGAATGTGCCGCCGGCGGCGCGGATCCCCCTGCACGCGCTCGAAGCCGACGCCAACCTTCTGTCCCGGCTCGAACGCCACGGCGCGGCGCTGGAGCGGCTGGCGCGGGTGAACCGCATCGACACCTCCGCGCCCGCCGCCGGCGGTGTCGCGCAGCTCGTCGTCGACGGGCGCTCCTACGCCCTGCCGCTCGCCGGCGTGGTCGACCTCGACGCCGAACGGGCGCGCCTCACGAAAACCGTCGAACAGGCGGAAAAGGAAGCGGCGGCGCTGGCAAAGCGGCTCGCCAACCCGGATTTCATTGCCCGCGCCAAAGCGGAAGCCGTGGAAAAAGCGCGGGAAGACCATGACGCCCGCCGCGCCGAAGCCGACCGGCTGCGCGCGGCGCTCGCCCGCCTCGGCGGCGGCGAACCGATGCCGCCCCCGGTCAAACCCCATGGTTAACCCCGAAGCAACTGTCGGGATTTTTTACAGACCGAGGTGAAAAGCAGCGTTTTCGCGGCCGCAGCACGATTGGCACAGGCCTTGCATCTCTTGGCGACGTGATCCGAAATCACATGTCAGGAGAGTATCATGCGTAAAGCCATACTGGTTGCGGCCGCCCTTGCAAGCGTGGCCATGCCGGCCACCGCCGCCACCATCATCAACCTCGACGGCAGGTTGAACACGTCCAACAATGGCGCCAACGCCGTTGTGCAGAATTTCGCCGCCGGCACCTATCAGGTGACCTTCACGGCAGACCAATATACCGCGTTCAGCCGCTGGAGCAGCGAAAGCAACTGCGATTCGGACGGCATCCACTGCCGGCAGGGCTGGGAAAACAGCGCCAGAATCGTCATCGGCGACACCACCCACCTGTTCGGCGACGGCGCCGCATCCGGCGGCTACGGCCCGCTGACCCCCGAAGACGGCTATTTCAAGACGGCGGCGCAGTCGCTGGCGCACGCGGCCGGCTACTCGTTCCAGTTCACGCTGGCCGACGCCGCCGACGTGCGCTTCTTCATCTACGACACCCCGGTGACCGACAATCGCGGCGGCGTCTCGCTGTCCGTGGCCGCGGTTCCAGAGCCGGCCGCCTGGGCGCTGATGATCGCCGGCTTCGGCCTCGTCGGCCTGTCGGCGCGCCGCCGCCGGGCGCTCGTTAGCGCCTGACGGATAGGCCGCCCGGCCGCGAAGGGCGCTGGTGCCGCAAGGCGCCGGCGTCCTTTGCGATTCGGCACAGATCACAGGCAAATACCTAGGATAGGCGCATTTTTCTTGTCTTCACTCCCTATTCCTCTATCGTCAGCGTCTGGAGGCGGAGACAGAGCGACATGGTTCCATCCTTGCGGAAACGGCGCGCGGTGTCGCACAATTCCGTATCGGCGACGAAATGCCCCGAAACCGCCAGTTCCGGTTCCCGCAGCCGCTCGACAAGGCGCTCGCGGGCGCGGCGGACAGCGGTTTCCGGGCCGTCGATGCGGAATTCGATGCGGTGGCGCATGCCGCTGAAGGTAAGGCTGGCCCAGGGCACGCTTTCGAACAGTTCCACCACCAGCGACGGCTGGTCGGCGCTCTCGGTCCATTGCGGCATTCCGGGGCCATCCGTCACCAGGGCGCGCACCGCCCTCAGCAGACTGGAGTTGGCGCCATGCAAATTCATTCGCATGGGAAACCTCCGGCACGAAGACGACGTTCGGTATCCCGACGCTCGCGGTCTGGAAGCCGGGCGATCAGCCCGGCCATATGGGCCCGAACCCGGCGTTCCATGCGGCCGCCGGGCTGGCGACCGCGACGCAGGTCGTGCACCAACCGCGGATCGTGGACGCTATCGCGGCCAAAGCGGGAAGGTGGAACGTTGGTGGCATTCAGGCAAATTTCAATCGCGCGCAACAGCGACATGGTCTGGCAACTCCTCAGGGCGACCCTGTACCGCCCTGAACCACTCCACCCCATGCCCTCGGGAATGGTCCGAATCGGATATTGTCATGTTGCTAGGCTTTTTCCTACTAGTCTAGGATAATTCTTATATGCGTAATTCATCCTCCTCTTCCCCAGAACAGGACCGGCCCGTTCCAGGCGGCGACGAGGCGGAGATTCGACAAACGCTGGAACGATTGATCCGCGCCTCCGGGGACGGCTACGCCGCGCTGTCACGGCTGATCGGCCGCAACCCGGCCTATATCCAGCAATATGTGAAGCGCGGCGTGCCGAGGCGCCTCTCCGAGCAGGATCGCCGCCGCCTCGCCCAGCATTTCGGGGTCAGCGAAACCCTGCTCGGCGCCCTTCCGGCGCCGCCGCCGCGCATCAGCCCGGATTCCGCCCGTCACAATGCGGTCGAAATCCCCCGCATCCGCGTCGCCCGCAACGATGCCGACAGCGTGCTGCTTGACCGCGCCCTGTTGCAGGCGCTGCCGAACGTGCACGACAACTGGCTGACCGCCTATCAGGTCGAGGGGGACGCCATGGCGCCGACGCTGCGCGAAGGCGATCTGGTGCTGGTCGACACCGCCGACAGCCGGGCCTTGCGCGACGGCATCTATGTGCTTGAAATCGATTCGAATCTGATGGTGAAGCGGCTGTCGGTCAACCCGGCGACGCGGATGGTCACCATCCTCTCGGACAATGCTTCCTACCCATCCTTCACGGATTGCGACCCGGCGCTGCTGCGCGCCGTCGGTCGCGTCGTCTGGCTGGGCCGCGCCGTCTAGCGCAGTTTAGCGCATGGCCCGGACGAAGCGACGTTTGATCGGGAAACCCCCAGCGCCAGTGCCCCGAATCCGCAGCCTGTCCCGCGGCGAGGCCGGCGTTGAACGAATGCCCGATTCGGCAGGGCCGCTGGCAACGACGGGATCTGCCGCGGTGGAATGCATACACTCCGCGCCTGGCCGCCCTACTGAGGCCCGTGTCCATTCCACCGCACTAGCGGCGGCCGCGCCACCACAGGATCGCCGCCGCCGCCGCGCCGAGGACGAAGCCGCC
>CAYYGQ010000201.1:0-3990 GCA_964471485.1 uncultured Sandaracinobacter sp.
CCCGTTCCTCGGGGGCCATCGCCGTATATTCGACGGCGTTCGGGCCGAAGGTATAGCCGCCCAGCAGCACGCCCTTGCCGGAACTGAAATAATCGGTGTTCGGATAGCCGATCACCGCGTTCGGCATGTCGGTGTAGGTGATGCCGCCGTAGATATGCTCGTCTTCTTCCCAGAAGCGGCGCTTCATCTGCAAGCCGACCTTGCAGGCGGCGCCATAGTAGAGGGCGTTGATGGCGTCCTGCGTCGGCGCGCTGAAATCGGCTTCGATCTGCCCAAGCACCGAGGCCGGGATGGTGCAGACGCACCAGTCGGCTTTCGCCGTCTGCGGGGCGCCGCCCCTGACGGTATCGACATAGCTGACGGTGACGCCGTCGCTTCCCTGCCGGATGCGCGTCACCTTGGCGTTGTAGCGGATGGTGTCGCCCAGCAGCTTGCCGAATTCCTGGCCGATGCGGCCCATGCCGCCCACCGGCTGGAACAGCACCGGCTGTTCCTCGAAGGTGTTTTCCTGCACCAGTTGCCGCCACATGCGCGAGCGCAGCACATCGCCCAGCGGAATCGGATCGGACGCCACCGGCGGTGGATCGAGACCGCCGCCCGGAGGCACCGCCCAGCCGCGCCGCCGCGCCGAGGGGCGCGATTTCCGGTAGGTGAAATCCGGGTCGAGCGCCCCCCAGGTGCGGAGCGATTCCAGCAGGATTTCCTGATCCTCTTTCGTCACATTCTGTTCGAGCCGGCCCTGCTGCACCGTTTTCGCCAGCAGTTCCGCGACATAGCCCTCATAGTCGGCCTTGATGTTGCGGACGCGCTGCGGTTTGCCGCCGAACGCCCGCGTCGAGTGCAGATAGGCGGCGTAATTGATCTGGTTGAACGATTCCATCGTCACGCCAAGCATCTGCGCGTAATGCAGCACGCCGCGGTGGTGGAAGGGGATGCGCCACGGGCCGGGGTTCAGATAAAGCCCCTTGTCGAACTGCACATGCTGGGTGGCGCCGCCAAGCTCGGTGAAGCTGTCGCCGCCGTAAAGCGACCAGTTCCGTCCGCCCGAGCGGTTCTGATATTCGAGCACCTGCACCTGATAGCCGGCCTTGCCCAGTTCGTAGGCGGCGACCATGCCGGCGAGGCCGGCGCCCAGAACCAGCACCGAGGTGCCCTGGGGGGCGCCCCTCAGCTCGATCGGCCTGGTGAAGGTGGAATCCGCCGCGAAGGAAAGCGCGGTCATCGCCTGGTACATGGCGGCGGCGCCGCCGACCTTGCCGATGAGGGCAAGGAGATCGCGGCGTTTCATGGTGGTTGACGCATCGGCAGTCACGGGAATCGGCTCCTCTCCCCCAGCGGACGCAGGCCGGACCTGTGCGCGTTATTCCGGCCCGTGGGCCGGATCAGCGATTGGGAATTTTGGCGGCCATCACTTCGATTTCGACCAGGAAATAGGGGCCGGCGAGCGCCGCCACCTGCACGGTCGAACGGGCGACGACGTTCGGATTGTCGGCCGTGCCGAAGAACATCCGATAGCCTTCGTTCATGCCGGCGAAATCCATCCTGCCGTCCGAACGTTTCGGGTCGGCGGCAACGAACACCGTCATCTTCACCACATCCGACATCTTGTAGCCGCGGCTTTCGAGAATGCCCTTGATCTTGTTGAAGATGCTGATGGTCTGCGTCTTGGTGTCGCCGAAGGATTCCACGCTGTCGGGGCGCTTCGACGGGTCGATCGGCGAGGCCAGCTGGCCGGAAAGGATCAGCGTCTCGGCGTTGGCCGGGATGGCGACCGATTCCAGGATCCCGCCCGGAGGCGTGCTGTTGTTGCGCACGATCTGGGCGTTGGCGCCGTCGGCAATCACCAGAGCGGCAAGCGGCGCAAGCCAGATCATCTTGCTGGTTGTCTTGCTGGTTATCTTGTTGGCCATGGTTATTCTCTCCCCTTTGGTTGCCGTCTGGCGCCATCCCCCACGGCGCCAGACGACGACTCTTTCCTCAGAAGTTCATTGAAGCACGCACATACCAGAAGCCGCCTTCGATGCCGAGTGGCGCATTGCTGTTATAACGTCCGCCGGCAAGATTTGCATCGGTGAAATTATACCAGTTCTGCACCGGGCCGCCATCGACGCCGGTCAAACCCATGGCGCGCTTGTTCTTCTCAGGGAAACGATTGAACAGATTCTCGGCGCCCGCCGCGATACGGATGCCTGCGATGATTTCGTAGGACAGTTCGAGATCCAGTTGATAGTCGGCGCGGAAGCGCTTGTCGCCGCCGTCGCCCGGTTCCGCGTAATCCCACCACGGGCCGAAATAGCTGAGGCGGGCGATGGCGCCGAATTTGTCGAGGGTCCAGCTCTCGGTGAGGTTGGCGCGGAATCTTGGCAGCGAATGCTCGATGTTGCCGACCCGCTCGCGGGTGAGAACGCTTGGATCATAGTGTTTCAGCCGGTTGCGGTTATAGCTGCCGGCAAAGGTGGTGCTGAAGCGGCCATAGTCGGTGACGGCGCTGTGGTTGGCGATGAGGTCGACGCCTTCGGTTCGCGTGGCGAAGGCGTTGGTGAAATAGCGCACCCGGTTCAGCGTGGCGAAGTTCGGCACGCCAAGCGCCCGCAATTCGTCGCGCTGCGCCTGTTCCGTTACCTGGAAGTCGCCGGAAAGGCCGATGCGGTTGTCGACATCGATGCGGTAGGCGTCCAGCGTCACCGTCAGGTTGCTGCCGGGCGTCAGCACCGTGCCGATGCTGTAGTTCTTCGATTTTTCCGGTTGCAGGGTGGTCGCGCCGAAGAATTTCGACGCCGGATTGGATGGCGGCAGCGTCGCCGTCTCGATCGGGTCCGGGCCGATGAAGCCCGACGAGATGTTGGTGGTGAACAACTGGCCGACGGTGGGCGCCCGGAAGCCGGTGCTGACGGCGCCGCGAAGGGCGATGGCGTCGTTGATGGCGTAGCGCAGCGTCAGCTTCCAGTTGTCGGTGGTGCCGAAATCCGAGAAATCCTCGTGGCGAAGCGCCACGCCGGCGGACAGGTTTTCGAGCAGGTCGGCCTCGAAGTCCAGATAGGCCGCCCAACTGCTGCGCGACTGGTCGACCGCCGAGCTTGGCCCCGAACCGGGGAAGCTGTTGGAGCCGATCTGCTGGGCGACGGTGAAGGTGCTGGCGTCGGGGCGTTCCACCACCTGATAGGCATAGGGACCGATCAGATAGGAGCCTTCGTCGCCGTTGCCGATCACATAGGTGTCGCGACGGCGTTCGGCGCCGAAGGCGACGGTCAGCGGGCTGGCGAGGCCGACTTCCCACGCATAGCTGAAATCGGCGTTGAAGTTCAGTTCCTCTTCCTGAAGCCGCCCGGCATAGAAGGAAGTGGGCGTGTCCGGGCCCATCGACGGGTTCACCGTATCCCAGACATAATAGTCGAGGCGGTTGCGGCCGTAGGAAGCGCTGAGGTCGTAGTTGAGGTTGAAGGCGGTGGTGCCCTTGTAGCCGCCGACCAGCGAGGTATCGACCACTTTGCCCTGGAAGGTCGGCGAATAGCCGTGCGGAAAGATCTCGCTGACGTTCCAGGTGCGGCCGGTGGAATCATAGTTGCCGTTCGGCAGCCGGTCGAGATAGATGGTGTTGAACACGCCCGACGACGCCGGATAGGTGGCGATGCCGGTGCCATAGCGGTCTTCGCCGACGACGGCTTCCGACTGCCGGTAGTTCTGCAACATCTGGGTCTTGTTTTCCCCATAGTTGCCAAACAGATAGACTTCGGAGCTGTCGCTGACTGGAAGGCCGGCGTTGACGAACAGCCGCCAGGCGCGGTTGGCCGGGGCGCCGATCGAGTTGGCCGGATTCTTGATGTCGATCCAGTCGGGGTGGACGCGTTGCAGGATGACCACGCCGGCGCGCTGGGTGCCGGGCGCGGTGATTTTCGAGTCGATGAATTCGGCGCTGGTGCTGATGAAGCCTTCGCCGAGCGGCAGGCCGACATTGGCGCCCCAGGACTATTGCATGCTGCGCGCGGTCAG
>CAYYGQ010000202.1:0-3963 GCA_964471485.1 uncultured Sandaracinobacter sp.
TCCCGGACAGGCAGCTTTTGCACTGCCGGCATTCCGGTGTGTAGAGCGGAATCACATGGTCGCCCGGCGTCACGCTGGTGACGCCCGCCCCCACTTCGCGGACGATTCCGGCGCCCTCGTGGCCGAGGATCGACGGGAACAGCCCTTCGCTGTCGAAGCCGCCGAGGGTGTAGGCGTCGGTGTGGCAGACCCCGGTCGCCATGATTTCCACCAGCACTTCGCCGGCCTTCGGGCCTTCAAGATCGACCTCGACGATTTCGAGCGGGCGTTTGGCCTCGAAGGCGACGGCGGCGCGGCTTTTCATGGGCGGTTCCTTTCGCCCTGCCTTTAGGCCAGGGAGGTCGTCGCCGCCAAGCCTCTCAGGCAGCAGGCGCCGCCAAACCCCTCAGGCGGCAGCCGGGCCGGTCAGCCCGGAGCGCGGAAAGCGGCGAGGCGCCGGTCGAGGATGGTTTCCGCCTCGTCGATGATTCGCTCGATCAGTTCGCGGCAACTGGGAATGTCGTGGATCAGGCCCTGCACCATGCCGGCCCAGAACACGCCTTTCGAAAGATCGCCGCTTTTCAGCAGCTCGCGGCCGGCGGCGCCCGACACCAGTTCGCGCACATCCTCGAAGACGGCGTCGGGCTTTTGCAGGCGGCGCGCCACTTCGTCCGAAACGTCGCTTTTGCCGACGCGCGCGGTGTTGCGGAACTGGCGGAAGATGAGGTTGGTGCCGCGCTCGTCGTTCTTGAGATATTGCTGCTTTACATGGTCGTGGATGGGGGCTTCCCTGGTGGCGCAGAAGCGCGTGCCCATGTTGATGCCTTCGGCGCCGAGGGCAAGGGCGGCGACGAGGCCGCGGCCGTCGCCGAAGCCCCCCGAGGCCAGCAGCGGGATCTTCACCTTGTCGGCCGCCGCCGGAATGAGGATGAGGCCCGGAATATCGTCCTCGCCGGGGTGGCCGGCGCATTCGAAGCCGTCGATCGAGATGATGTCGACGCCTTTGCGCTCGGCCGACAGGGCGTGGCGGACGGCGGTGCATTTGTGCAGGATGACGGTGCCGGGCACGGCGCGGACCGCCTCCCATACCTCCGATACCTGCTGGGTGCCGGCGGTTTCGAAGATGCGGACACCGGCATCAAGCGCCGCCTTGGCATAGCCCAGATAATCGGGCGACATGGTGGTCGGGAATACCGTCACGTTGACGGCGAACGGCTTCGCCGTCATGCCCCGGCAGCGTTCCACCTCGGCGGCGAGATGCGCTGGCGACGGCTGGGTGAGCGCCGTCAGGATGCCGAGGCCGCCGGCGTTCGACACGGCGGACGCCAGTTCGGCATAGCCGACCGACTGCATCCCGCCCTGGACGATCGGATGCTCGATGCCGAGAAGGCTGGTGATGCGGGTGTGGAAGGCCATGCAACTGCTCCTGTTAATGCTGGGGAAAAATCTTCATGCGCGGGGACGGATTTTGAACCTTCCTGCCGATTCGCATAGTAGAGCATATTTTTCGAGCGCCTATCGCTTGCGCGGCAAACAGGAGAACAGCCATGGCAGAAGCCTTCATCATCGACGCGGTACGCACGCCACGCGGCATCGGCAAAATGGGCAAGGGGTCGCTTTCGCACCTGCACCCGCAGCATGTGGCGGCGACGGTCCTCCGCGCGATCGCCGACCGCAACCATCTCGACACCGCGACCGTCGACGATGTCATCTGGTCGACCAGCGCGCAGCGGGGCAAGCAGAGCAACGATCTCGGCCGCATGGCGGCGCTCGATGCCGGCTATGACGTTCGCGCCTCGGGGCTGACGCTCGACCGCTTCTGCGGCGGCGGCATCACCGCCGTCAATCTGGCGTGCGGCATGGTGATGGCGGGGCTTGAGGACTGCATCGTCGCCGGCGGCACGGAAATGATGTCGCTCACGGGGGAAATGTCCAGAGAGGAAGCGCGGCTTGGCCTGCCGCCGTTGCAGATGGGCGCCGGCAACCTGCATCTGCAAAAAATTCATCCGCAGTCGCACCAGGGCGTGTGCGGCGACGCCATCGCCTCGATGGAGGGGATCGGCCGCGAAGCGCTCGATGCGCTTGGCTTCGAAAGCCAGCAGCGGGCCGCCGCCGCCATCCGCGAGGGCCGGTTCGCGAAGTCGCTGGTGCCGGTGCTGAACGAGGATGGCACGGTTGCGCTCGACCATGACGAATATCCGCGGCCGCAGACGACGCTGGAAGGGCTGGCGGCGCTGGAGCCGAGCTTCGGCAAGATCGCCGATGTGCCGCTCGACGAGCGTGGCACCACCTACCGGAGCCTGATTCTGCAAAAATACCCCGATCTGAAGATCGGGCATGTGCACCATGCCGGCAATTCGTCGGGCGTGGTCGATGGCGCCGCCGCCGTGCTGGTGACGAGCAAGGCTTATGCCGAAAGCCACGGTTTGAAGCCGCGCGCCCGCATGGTGGCCATGGCCAACATGGGCGGCGATCCGACGCTGATGCTGAACGCACCGGTGCCGGCGGCGAAACGGGTGCTGGAAAAGGCCGGCCTGACGCTCGACGACATCGACCTCTTTGAAATCAACGAGGCGTTCGCCGTCGTCGCCGAGAAGTTCATGCGCGACCTGAAGCTCGACCGCGACAAGGTGAATGTGAACGGCGGCGCCATCGCCCTTGGCCACCCCATCGGCGCCACCGGCTCGATGCTGATCGGCACCATCCTCGACGAACTGGAACGCCGCGACCTGCGGCGCGGCCTTGTCACCATGTGCGCGGCCGGCGGCATGGCGCCGGCGATCATCATCGAGCGGGTCTGAGATTCCCGGCGGGCGATCTGGCCGGTGATTTGCGTGAGACCGGCAAACTGGTAGAGAAGGGAAAGCAGGTGCGAGGGGGATTGCGGGTGGCGGATGCGGATCGGGTTCCAGAAGCGAACGAGGCATCCGCGGGCGCGATCCCGCCGCCCGAACTGTCGCTTCGGGAAACAGTCTATGAAAATTTGCGCTTTCAGTTGATCACCGGGCGGATTGCGCCCGGAGTCGCCCTTTCGACCCGGGGGCTGGCCCGGCAGCTGGGGGTGAGCCAGATGCCGGTCCGCGACGCGCTCTCCCGTCTTGCCGCCGAGGGCGCCGTCGAGATCCGCAACAAGCGCGCGGTGATGGTGCCGGCGATGACGCACGAGCGTTTCGAGGACATCATGCGCTGCCGGCTGCTGCTGGAACCGGCCGCCGCCGTCGACGCCCTGCCCCATATCGACGCCGCGCGCCTCAAACGCATCCACGCCGCCGACGAGGCGACGGATCAGGCGATTCTGGACGGCGACACCAACGCCTATATGGAATCGAATTTCCGCTTTCATTCGCTGATCTATCGCGCCAGCCCGTTCGGCACGTTGAACCGCCTGATCGAGATGCTGTGGATGCAGTTCGGGCCGTTCATGCGCCTCGTCTATGGGCGGATGGGGACAGCGACCCTGGTCGACCAGCACCGGGTCGCCACCGCGGCGATCGCCGCCGGCGACCCCGAGCGGCTGCGGCAGGCCATCCACGAGGACATCATGGACGGCATGCGCCTGATCCGCGAACAGGCCGGGGACTGAGCTTCAGAAGCTTGGCGGCGTGCAGGCGCTGACAATTTTGGCCGGCTGGTCGCCGATGCAGCGGAATCGATGCGCCCGCCTGCTGTCGAAACTATAGGCGTCGCCGGGGCCGAGCACGACGCGCTCGCCGTCCACCGTCACTTCCATCCGCCCGGAAATGACGATGCCGCATTCCTCGCCTTCGTGGCTGAGCGGCACGCGGCCGGTGTCCGCCCCCGGCTGGTAGCGTTCCAGCAGCATCTGTAGTTTCCGGCCCTCCATGCTGCGCCCCACCTGGCGGAAGGAAATGGCTCCCTTGCCGATTTCCCTGAGGTCGCCGGCGCGGAAGAAGACCGGGCGCTCTGCTTCCGGCTCGGCGGCGAAAAATTCGGCCAGGCCAAGAGGGATGGAGTCGAGAATGC
>CAYYGQ010000203.1:0-3958 GCA_964471485.1 uncultured Sandaracinobacter sp.
CCGTGGATGCCGAAGGGGCGCTATGCCATCATGCGCCGCTATATGCCGACGGTCGGCCGACTCGGCCTCGACATGATGCAGCGCACCTGCACCGTGCAGGTCAACCCCGACTATGGCAGCGAAGCCGACATGGTGCGGAAGTTCCGCGTCGGCCTGGCGTTGCAGCCGCTGGCGACGGCGCTTTTCGCCAATTCGCCGTTCACCGAGGGGCGGCCGAACGGCGATCTGTCCTATCGAAGCCGCATCTGGACCGACACCGACCCGAAGCGCACCGGCATGCTGCCCTTCGTCTTCGACGAGGGCTTCGGCTACGAGCGCTATTGCGACTATATGCTCGATGTGCCGATGTATTTCGTCTATCGCGACAGCCGCTACATCGACGCCGCCGGCCTTTCGTTTCGCGACTTTCTCGCCGGCCGCCTCGCCGTGCTGCCCGGCGAAATCGCCACCCACGGCGACTGGAAAGACCATCTGTCGACCGCCTTCCCGGAAGTGCGCCTCAAGAGCTTTCTGGAAATGCGCGGCGCCGATTCCGGCCCGCAAAGCCGCATCTGCGCGCTGTCGGCGCTTTGGGTGGGCCTGCTCTACGACGACGAGGCGTTGGACGCGGCCTCCGAACTGATCCGCCACTGGACGGTGGATTCCATGCAGCGTTTTCGCGACCAAGTGCCGAAGCTGGCGCTGCGCGCGGCGGCGCCCGACGGGCGAACGGCGCAGGAACTGGCGGGCGACGTGCTGGACATCGCCGCCAAAGGGCTGGCGCGCCGCGGCCGCCTGAACGCGCTTGGCGACAGCGAGGCCATTTTTCTGCAACCGCTGTTTGAAATCGTCGAATCCGGGAAAACGCTGGCCGAGCGCTGGCTCGACCGCTTTCACGGCGCATGGGGCGGGCGCATTGACCCGGTGTTCGCGGAAGCGCTGTTCTAGCGCGGCCGGCTGGCGATGGCGTAGAGGGCGATCGCCGCCGCGTTGGAGACGTTCAGGCTTTCGACGCTGCGCCGGATCGGCAGCCTGGCCAGCGCGTCCACATGTTCGCGGCTGTTGTGGCGCAGCCCCTCGCCTTCGGCGCCAAGAACAATGGCCTGCGGCGCCGGCGACAGCGCTTCGGCAAGGGTTGCCCCGGCGTCGCCGGCAAGGCCGATGCGCCAGTAGCCGGCCTCGGCGATTGCATCGAGGGCGCGCGCCAGATTCACCACGCGGATCCACGGCAGCACTTCCAGTGCGCCCGAGGCGGCGCGCGCCAGCGCCCCCGATTCGGGCGGCGAATGGCGGTCCTGGGTGACAAGGGCGCGGGCGCCGAAGGCGGCGGCCGAGCGCAGGATGGCGCCGACATTGTGCGGGTCGGTCACCTGGTCGAGCAGCACCAGCGGCGCTTCGGCGTCGGGGTCCAGCAGGATTTCGTCGAGCCAGGGCTGATCGAGCGGCTCCACCTCCAGCACCAGCCCCTGGTGCGGCGCATCCATCGGCACCAGCCGCGATAAATCCTGGGCATCGCCCACCTGCACCTGCAACCCGTCGGGGATGACGATCTTCCCCAGTTCCTCGTGCGTGCCGGTAAGCTTTCGCAGGCGCCGCGCCGGATTGTCGAGCGCCGCATAGACGGCGTGGCGGCCATAGAGGCGCGGCCGGCTGGGGTCCGGCCGGTTGGCGGTGCCGTGGCGCTTGTTCGGTCGTCGTCCCATGCTTTGTCCTTTGCCCGACCCGCCCTGTGTCCGGCCCGCCCTGTGTCCGGTTCCTAGCATGGCCGGTCGGGTTGCGCAGCCCCGGTGAAGGGGCGTGATTCAGACGGCTTCGGACTCGGGCGCCGGCAGCGCGCATTCGGCGAGGGTGGTGCGGTCGAGTTCGGAAATGAAGGCGCGCTGCGCGTTCAGCAGCCGCGACTTGATGTGACATTTTGGCGCAAGATTGCAGGCGCCGCCGTCGGCGCGAAAGCATTCGACGATCGCATAGCGCTGTTCGAGGTGGCGGACTGCTGCGCCGATGGTGATTTCCTGCGGCGGCTTCGCCAGGCGGATGCCGCCGCCGGCGCCGCGCTGCGTTTGCAAAAACCCACCTTTCCCAAGGTCTTGCACCACTTTTGTCAGATGGTTGTAGGGCACGTTCAGCTCGCGCGCCAGGGTGCTGGTGGTCAGCACCTGTTCGGGCTGGTCGGCCAGCCGCATCAGCACCCGAAGGCCGTAATCGGTGAAGGTCGCAAGCCGCATCGCTCTCTCTCAATTGGTATTTACAATGCATATTAGCATGATTATGAACGCTGGAACAGCAAGGCCCATCTGGCAATTGTTCGTGCCGAATCAAGACTCTCCGGCGGCGGTTGGCGGGCGGGCATGGGGTGATCCATTCCGGTGAAGGAGGAGAGATGTCGACGCAACGGAGCATCCGGTTCTGGCTTGCGGTGGTTGGCAGCGTCGCCAGCTTCGCGCTTTCCTGGCCCTACTGGCGCGACTTCAGCTACTGGGCGGAATCGCCGGCGATGTGGATGGTGTATTTCGCCGTCGGCTTTGTCCTCGCCATCTATGTGTTCGTGGTGTTCCTCGGCAGCCTTCGCACCCTGTTCGAGCATGATGCGCTGGGGCGGAAGAGCGCCGCCGCCGCGGACGCCGCGCCCGCCGAGGAGAAGGGCAAATGAGCTGCGCGCCGGGACAGCCCTGCGAAGAGGGCCTGAAGCGCCGCCGGGCGCTCGCCGCGCTCGGCCTGATGGCGGCCATTTTTCTCGGCCTTTCGGCGGCGTCGTTCGTCGACTCGCGCGGGCAGGTGGTGCCGACCGAGGTGCATTATGGCGACCAGGACGCGGTGGCGGGAAAGCGGGTGTTCCAGGCCTATAATCGCATGGGCTGCCACACCATCATGGGGAACGGCGCCTATTTCGGCCCGGACCTCACCAAAACCTACAACGCCGTCGGCCCGGCCTGGCTCGAAGCCTTCCTGCCCTCGGCCGGCGCCTGGCCGGCCGGCGGCGCCGTGCGGTTGCAGTTGCAGAACGCGGCTGTTGCCGAGGATGCCGGCACCGATGACCTCGACTCCTATCTCGAAAAATATCCGGGCGCGGCCGAGCGGGTCAGCCGGCGCGGCGGCCAGTCGACGCACATGCCGAACCTGCCGCTGACGCGCGCGGAAGTCGGGCAGCTGATCGCCTTCCTGAAATACACCTCCGAGATGGACACCGAGGGCTGGCCGCCGAAACCGAAGGTGAACGGCCTGGAATTCGCGAAGGAAAGCCGGTTGCAGGGCGCGTCGCCGGTGGCGGCGGCCACGGCCACCGCCGCCGCCGCGACCGTGGCGGAGTCCCCCGTTGCCCGTGGCGCCGAACTGGTGGCCGACAATGGCTGCACCGCCTGCCATTCGACCGGCACCGACCAGTTGGTCGGCCCCGGCTGGGGCGGCCTTTACGGCAGCGACGTGCGGATCGCCGGCGGTTCGACGGTCGTGGCCGACGAGGCCTATCTGACGGAAAAGATCGAACAGCCGGACGCAAAAGTCGTGGCCGGATTCGAGGCCGGCGTCATGCCTTCCTATGCGGACATGCTCGACGCCGATCAGGTGAGCGACATCGTCGCCTTCCTTAAGAGCCTTGGGGGTAAGTGACATGATGCGGATCGAATATGAGACCCAGCGCCTCAGCATGCGCTTTTTCATGCTGATGCTGGTGCTGTTCTTCCTTCAGGTGGGCTTCGGGCTGCTGCTGGCGGCGCAGCACGCCGATCCGATGCTGCTGGCCGGCAAGCTGAACTTCAACGTCGTCCGCGCCGAGCATCTCAATCTCGGCATCTTCTGGGTGCTGTCCGGGTTCATCGGCATCATCCTCTTCATCGGGCCGCTGCTGTCGAAGCGCGAACTGGCGGCCCCCCCGCTCATCAAATTCCTCTTCTATGCGCTGATCGCCATCGTCGTCTGGAGCCTCGGCACGCAATATCTGGCGCAGGAGGGGATTGCCGGCTGGTGGCTGGGCCAGCCGTGG
>CAYYGQ010000204.1:0-3930 GCA_964471485.1 uncultured Sandaracinobacter sp.
TCGGGCGGCCTCTACACTTATACGGTCGGCGATTTCCAGAACGCCACCATCAGCTACCGGGCGAACGAAAAGCTTTCCTTCTCGACCGGCGCCACGTTCTCGAATCTGGACTATTATGGCTTCGGGCTGGTCCCGGAAAGCCAGCTGATTCGCAAATCCAGGAATCAGCGCTATTTCATCGGCGCCGACTACCGGCTGAACCGCATGCTATCCTTCTCGCTCGACTACAACCACCATCGCCGCACCTCCACCCCCAGCGCCTATAATTACCGGGTGAACACGGTTGGGCTGACGGCGCGGGCAAGTTTCTGAGCCAGGACCGACACCAGACGGAGCGAACAAATGACCATCCATGATGCTGTTTCGAAGACCGCGCCGAGGCCGATGTCCATCAAGCCGGTGGGTATCAGGCCGGCGCGGCTGGCGCTGGCGCTGCTGCCGCTCGCCTTTGCGCCGTTGCCGCTGCTGGCGCAGCCGGCGCCGCCGCCCGAAGCCGCCGCCGCCTATATGCTCGGCCCCAACGACAGCATCACCGTGCTGGTCTATGGCCAGAATGAATTCAACGTGCAGACGCGGATCAAGCCCGACGGCTCGATCGTCATGCCGCTTATCGGCCGGGTGGAAGCGCAGGGGAAGACGGTGATCACGCTGGCCGACGAAGTGACGAAGCGCCTCGTCGACGGCAATTTCCTCAAGGATCCGATCGTCAACGTCGAAATCAACGAGTATAACAGCCGCTATGTGCGGGTGGCCGGCAAGGTGGGTTCGCCGGGGCTGGTGCCGCTCGATCGCTCCAGGCATCTGCTCGACATTCTGCTCCGTTCCGGCTGGGTGCGCCCCGAGGGGTCGCAATATATCACCATCCGCCGCGCCGCCGACGGCAGCGAACTGAAGATCAACAGCGAGGAACTGGCGCGCGGCGACACCGCCGACATCACCCTGAACGCCGGCGACACGCTGTTCGTCGCCGACGCCGAACTGGTGTATCTGACCGGGGCGGTGGCGCGGCCGGGCGGCTATCCGCTGAAGCCCGGCATGACCATCGCCGATGTCATCGCCCAGGCCGGAGGCGTCGGCCCGACCGGTTCCAGCGGCAAGGTGGGGCTGAAGCGCGGCGACGAAAAGGAAGTGAGCGTCGACCCGACGACTAAACTCGAACCGGGAGACATCGTTAATATTCGCGAACGGCTGTTCTGAGGAAAGAGGTGGCATGAGTCCGATCCAGTTCCTGCGAATCCTCGTCGCCCGGTGGAAACTGATCCTCGGGGCGATGCTGGCCTGCACCGTCGTCGCCGCCGCGGTCGGCATGATGCTGCCGAAACGCTATCCGGCGACGGCGCGCGTGCTGCTCGGCATCGGCAATGCCGATCCGGTCACCGGCGAAGTGGTCGGCACCCGCGACCGCAGCTATGTCGGCACCCAGGCGGCGCTGGTGAAGGACATGCGCGTCGCCGGCGAGACGGTCGACCGCCTCGGCCTCGCCAGCAACCCGGCCACCATCGCCGCCTATCGGGCCACCGGGCGCACCGAGGCCGATGGCGGCATCCGCGCCTGGCTCGGCCAGCGCATCATCGACAATCTGAACGCCAGGCTGGTGCCGGGCACCAGCATCATGGAAATCAGCTATCAGGCATCGGACCCCGAGCAGGCCAAGGCCATCGTCGGGGTGGTCCGCGACGCCTATATCGACGAATCGCTGCGCTTCCGCACCGACGCCGCCAGCCGTTCCGGTGCCTGGTTCCGCGAACAGGCCGACAAGGCGCGGGCGTCGCTGGCCGGAGCCGAGGGCGATCTCGCCGCCTTCATGGAGCGGAACGACATCATCATCGTCGGCGGCATGGACAGCGACACGGCGCGTCTTTCCCAGTTGCAGGCGTCGCTGCAACAGGCGCGCGGCGCCCAGAGCAGCACCGACGCCGAAGTGGCGACCCGCCTTGCCAACGATCCGGTGGCCGATCAGTTGCAGATGCAGTTGTCGACGATCGAGGATCAGATCGCCCTTGCCGGCGCCCGCCTCGGGCCGGAACACCCGGAATACCGGGCGCTGCTGGCGCGGCGCAACACCATCGCCGGCGAAATCCGCCGGGCGCAGGCCAAGTCGCAGGCGACGGTCAGCACCATGGCCGGAGTCGCCAACCAGTCGGTTGCAAAGCTGGAAGCGCAGGTGGCGGCGCAGGAAAGGGTGGTTCTGGACCGCAAGCCGATTCTCGACGAATTCACCCGCCTCGTCCGCGAAGTGGACATGAAGCGCAGCCAATATGAACATGCGGCGGCGCAGACCGACCAGTTGCGGTTGCAGGCCGATGTGTCGGAAGGCCAGATGGTCGTCCTCGGCGACCCGGTCGCCTCCAACACGCCTTCCTATCCGAAGGTGAATCTCATCATCGGCCTGGCCGCCTTCTTCGGTCTTGGCCTCGGCACGCTTTCGGCGATCCTCGCCGAATTCATCGCCCGCCGCGTGCGCGGCCACGAAGATCTGGCCTTCGCCGCCGGCGCGCCGGTGCTGGTGAGCGTCAGCGCCATTCGGCCGTCGCCCTTGCGGCAGCGGCTGGTGGAACTCCTCGACCGCCGCCGCAAGGGCGACGGCGGCAACTTGCAGGCGACCTGACCCATGATCGAAACCGATCTCCCGACAGCCATCGACCCGGCCACCAATCCGGCCACCGATCCGGCCGCCGCCCCCGACCTCGGCGATCCCGCCGACGGGGCGCCGCCGCAAGCGGCGGATACGCCCGATTCGCTGCTGCAAACCGGGGCGCTGACCGACGAGCAGGCGCGGCTGGTGGCTGGCCACCAGGCGGAAACCGGGCTTGGCTTCGACGAGGCCGCCGTGGCGCTAGACCTCGCCACCGCAGCCGACATCGAGCTTGCCCGGCAGACGATGCAGGGCAGCCTGGCGCTGCAACTGGCGCCGTCCACCTCGGTGGCCGACGAAGTGGTCGTGCTCTCCGACCCGGCCAGTCCGCAGGCGGAAGCGCTGCGCCTGCTGAGAACGCAGATCATCTCGCAGCATGTCGGCGCCGGCCGGCGCGCCTTTGCCGTCACCGGGGCCACCGAGGGGTCGGGCGCGACGTATGTGGCGGCCAATCTGGCGGTGGCGCTGTCGCAGGTGGGCATCAAGACGCTGCTGGTGGATGCAAATCTTCGCAGCCCGCGCATCGACCGCGTCTTCGGTCTCGATCCGGACGGTCCCGGCCTTTCCACCTATCTTTCCCTCGGCGCCAACCGGCCCGAGCGGGTCATCTATGGCCAGGTGCTGCCCAATCTGTCGGTCGTTCCCGCCGGGCCGCCGGTGCCGCGGCCGCAGGAACTGCTGTCGGGCGCCCGTTTCCGCATGGGGGTCGATATCCTGCTGCGCCAGTATGACGTGGCCATCTTCGACACCCCGGCGACCAACGAGAACGCCGATGCGCTGACGGTGGCCAGCGTGCTCGGCTATGCGCTGATCGCGGCGCGCCGCAACCACAGCTTCATCAAGGATGTGCAGGTGCTGGCCTCGCAGCTTTCCGCCGCGCGGGCGACGGTGATCGGCTCTGTCCTCAACGATTACCGCTGACCGGGGAGCTTCCTCTGCCGATGCTGACGACGGACGATGTGGCCCGCAACGGGATGGTGGCGCAGGCGCTGCGGCATCCGCTGCTGACGCTGGCGCTGCTGCTGACCGTCGTTCCCACGCTGTTCGAAGTGGCGAGCGAAAGCTGGACCAAGGAAGCCGGCGTTCACGGGCCGCTGGTGCTGGCGACGGCGATCTGGCTGGTGTGGCGCAACTGGGCCGAGATTCGCGCCCACGCGCGGCCCGGCGATCTGCGCGTGGTGGCGCTGCTGCTGGTCGCCGGCTCGGCCGTCTATCTGTTCGGGCGCGCCTATAATTTCCTGATGCTGGAAATGGCGGCGCTGCTGCTGGCGCTGCTTGGAATCGCCTACAGCTTC
>CAYYGQ010000205.1:0-3916 GCA_964471485.1 uncultured Sandaracinobacter sp.
ACGACTGGTTGTAGCTGGAGGCGACGTTCGGCGGATTCCTGTTCAGCAGATTGTCGACCGCGAAGAACATCTGCGCGTGCTCGTCCAGTTCGTACGAGCCGCGAAGGTCGACGTAGAAGACCGCCGGGATGCTGTTGTCGTCGACATCCTTGGCCGTCCACTCGTTGTTCAGCTTGGCCGAGCCGATGAAGCGGCCCTGCACCGTGAACGACGCCGGTCCCTGGTTATAGGTTTCCGACAGGGTGGCCCTGAGCCTCGGAATGCCGGAAACCGGCGAATCCGGGCCGATGGCGCCGGCATAGTCGTAGGTCACTCCGAACACCGTGCGGTTCTGCGTCAGGATATAGTTGCCGACCAGACGGCTGGACAGCGTGCCGGCGCCGAGCGGCGTCCGCCAGTCGGCCTGGAAGTCGAGACCCGACACTTCCTGCTGGCTGAGGTTCATCGGCAGCGAGCGGATCTGGCTCAAAGCCGGCAAACCGGTCGTCGGATTGATCGGCCCGTTGAAGTCGAGCTGGTCGCAGAACAGTTGCTCGCCGTCGGCGCAACGTTGCCGCACCACCGAGCCGGCCACCGCGTAGATGGCGTCCTTCAGCCTGACCCGGTAATAGTCGAGCGAGAAGTTGAGACCCATCGCCGGGCTGAGGATGATGCCGGCCGAGATGTTGTCGGCCTTTTCCGGCTTCAGGTCGGGGTTGCCGGTGGTGGTCGAGAAGATCGGCACGCTCGCCCCGCTCCGCGGATCGACCGCCGAGCTTTGAATCGGCGTGCCGTTGCTGAACAGTTCCTCGAGGTTCGGCGCGCGGATGTCCCGCGACAGCGTGCCCCGCAGGCGGATCAGGCTGTTCAGCTGGCTGGTGAGGCCGACCTTCCAGGTTTCGACGCGGCCCGAGGTGCTGTAGTCGGTGACGCGGCCGGCGGCATTCAGCGACAGCGAGTCGACGAAGGTGGAATCGAGCAGCGGCACTTCGAATTCCAGGAAGCCTTCCTTCACGTCATATTTGCCGTAGAAGCTGTTGAAGTTGGCGAACGAGTAGGAGCGCGACGCAGCGCCGGCGTCCGGCGTGGACACGCCCTTTTCCCGGCGATATTCGCCGCCCAGCGCCATGGCGATGTCGCCGGCGGCAAAGCCGAAGGGCAGCGTGCCCTGCGCCGAAACGGCCGCCACGTCCTGGGTCAGCTCGATGAGCTGGAAATTCTCGCCGGGCTTGACGTTCACATAGCGGATCGCTTCCTGGCTGGCGACGCCGTCGCCGAACAGGTTCAGCGGCACGCAGCCGGCGGCGGCCGGGTCGCCGTTCAGCACGCCGCGGCAGACGATGTCGCCCGACACCGGATCCACCACCGAATCGACGGCGAAATTATAGCGCCTGGTCACCACGTTCGACTGCACGTCGACGCGGGCCTTCAGTTCGCCATGCTGGTAATAGGCGTTCCAGGTCCAGTCGGAGCCGATCTTGCCGTCGAGGCTGATGACGCCGCGCTTCAGTTCGCGCTTCTGGATGCTGACCGGAACGCCGACGGTGTTGTTGATGAAATTGTCGTAGGAGAAGGTGCTGGGCGTGGCGTTGTTGATGTTGGTGACGCCCATCAGCAGGCTGCTGAGGCCCAGATCCACCATCTGGTCGCGGATCGATTCCGGCAGGAAGGCATTGTCGACCTGCACCACCTGCGTTCCATAGCGGCTGGCCGGGGTCGAGTTGTTCTTCGCCCAGCTGCGGCCGTAATTGGCCTGCGCCGAAATGCGAAGATTGTCGGTCAGGTCGTAATAGACATAGCCGAACAGGTTGGTGGTGTGGAAGCTGACCGCCAGGTTGTTCATCGCCGCATAGTCGGTGGTGGCGTCGCCGTTCACCGAAATCGGCCCCGAGCTGATGCCTGGGTTGAACGGCACCGGCGTGGCGTTCGGGCCGACGAACTGGGTGTAGACCAGCGGGTTCGGATTGTTGCAGACGCCCTCCACCAGCGCCGTCAGGCAGGCAGGCCCCATGATGAGGCCGCCGTTGGTGGCCTGCGACAGGCCGGCGCCGTCGACGTGGATGAGGCGCGGCTCGTCGTTGGTCTCGGTGTAGGCCGGGTTCAGCACCATCTGCCGATACTGGTTCCATTTGCGCTGGTTGGCGAAAATGGGATCCGGGCTGTTCATGTGGTTGACGGCGAAGATCACCCGGCCGCGATCTTCGTTAAAGCCGGTGCCGGCGGCGAATTGCAGGCGGAAGCTGCGGTGGTCCCAGGCATAGGACTGGCCGCCCTCGATCGAGGCGCGAATGCCGTCGAACTGCTTGTTCAGCACCAGGTTGACAACGCCCGAGACGGCGTCCGAACCCCAGGCGGCCGAGGCGCCGCCGGTCACCACGTCGATGCGCTGCACCAGGATGGAGGGGATGGTGCCGAGGTCGACGACGCCGTCGATGTTGGAGGCGACCACCCGCTGGCTGTCGAGCAGCACCAGGGTGCGGTTGGTGCCGAGCTGGCGGAGGTTGACGGTGTCGAGACCGGTGACGGCGCCGACGATGTTGTTGGCGCCGACGCCGTTGTTCGGCGAACCGCCGGTGCCGACCGCCGGCAGTTCGCGGATGCTGTCGCCGATCGACACCTTGGCGTCGCGCTGCAATTCCACTTCGCCGACCACCGTCACCGGAGTCGGCTGGCTGTAGCCGGAAATCTGAATGCGCGAGCCGGTGACGACGATCTCGCCAAGGCCGGCCGCCGAATCTTCGGCGGTCTGCGCGGCCGCGCCTTGCGCCGCCAGCGAAAACGCCAGCGCAAGCGCCGATACGCCGGCAATACGGTGGAATGCTGTCATGTGCGTAACCTCCTGTGGTCCCTGCGTGCTGGCGATCTGTTCGTGCCTGCGTTTTGCAGGTGCTGCGGGGGCAGCGTTCGGCACGTTCAGCCAGCGCCGCCGTTGATAACCGCATGGGAATAGCTGTCAACCGGGGGCGTAACCGAAAGCGCAACGCTGTGGCTGTTCGGTCACACCCCCGGGATGGGAGGAGACGCCGGCCCGGCTCAGCCGGCCGGGTGGTTCAGCGCATAGAGATAGGCGGCGATCGAGCGCGCATCCTCGTCCGAAAGCGCGGCGCCGCCGTTCGGCGGCATGACGCTGTTGGTGAAATCGCGCGGTTCCGCCACGCCGTCGCGGATGGTGTTGGCGATGCCGTCGATCGAGCCGTCGCCGTGCACCCATTCGCCGCTGACCAGGCTTGGCCCCACCGAAGTGCCGCGGGCGTCGCCGCCATGGCAGCCGGCGCAGGTGCCGTTCTTCTCTTCGCCCAGATAGATCTGGCGGCCAAGGGCGATCTGCGCTTCGGTGAAGCCGGCCGGCGGCGGCGGCAACGCTTCCTCGGGATGCTCGATCACCGGCGGCGGCGGCGCTGCGGTCAGCGGCGCATCGGCGGCGCCGTTGTAGGTGATCCGCCAGATGCGGCCCTTGGCGTCGTCCGACACGTAGAGCGCGCCGTCCTTGCCCACCGCCACGCCGGCAGGCCGGAAGCGCGACTGTCCGGGGTTCAGATAGCCGCCGGCAAAGCCGTCGGCGAAGATGATGGGATCGCCCGAAGGCTTGCCGTCCGCCATCGGCTGGAACCAGACATTATAGCCGGCCTGCGGATTGGGCGCCCGGTTCCACGAGCCGTGGAAGGCGAGGAACGCGCCACCGCGGTACGCCGGTCCGAAGGTGTCGTGCGGATAGAACGCCAGCGCCATGGGCGCCCAGTGACCGGGGAAGCCGATCGCCGGCTGGGTCTTGCTGGCGCACTCGTCCTGGCGGACGCCATCGCCGCCGTACTCGGGCGCGAGGACCTTCTTCTTCGCGATCGGATCGTGATAGCAGTAGGGCCAACCATAGTCGGCGCCCTGCGGAATCGGCCCGAACTCCTCGGACGGCTTCTCGGCGCTGTCCTCGTTCGAGAAG
>CAYYGQ010000206.1:0-3908 GCA_964471485.1 uncultured Sandaracinobacter sp.
CGTCGGCGATTCCCGCCGAAGGCACGCAGCCGCCGGCGCGGATCGTGCCGCTCAGGCTTGCAACCGCAGGCTAGCGCCGCCATCACCCTTTCAGCCAATCGCCCCGCCACGGCCGTGGCGGGGCCTTGCCCCTATCGGAGAGAGCCATGAGCGAACAGAAGCACGCGCAGCGCAAAGCCGAACTGCTGTCGAAAACGGTGGAGCATATCGACATCCGCAGCTTCGACGCCCGCCCCATCATCGAGCAGATGGCCGGCATGAGCTTCACCAGCCGCGATCTGGCGCGCGCCACCCGCATCTACAACCAGATGCTGGAAGACAGGGACTGCACCATCTTCCTGGTCATCGCCGGATCGACCTCGGCCGGCGGCTGCATGGATCTGTACGCCGAACTGGTGCGCAGCAACATGGTCGACGGCATCATCGCGACCGGCGCCACCATCGTCGACATGGATTTCTTCGAAGGGCTTGGCCACAAACATTACCAAGCCCTTGAAATCCCCGACGACAACACCCTGCGCTCGCTCTACATCGACCGCATCTACGACACCTATATCGACGAGGAACAGTTGCAGGAATGCGACTCCACCATCGCCGCCATCGCCGACAGCCTGGAAGCGAAGCCCTATTCCAGCCGCGCCTTCATCCGCGAAATGGGCCGTTACTTGGCCGAGCACGGCAAGAAGGACAACAGCCTGGTCAAGCTTGCCTACGAGCATGACGTGCCGGTGTTCTGCCCGGCCTTCGTCGATTCCTCGGCCGGCTTCGGTCTCGTCAAGCACCAGGTGGAGCGCATGAAGGCGGGCAAGCCCTATCTGGTGCTGGACGCTATCGCCGACTTCCGCGAACTGACCGACATCAAGATCGCCGCCGGCACCACCGGCCTGTTGATGGTCGGCGGCGGCGTGCCGAAGAATTTCGTGCAGGATACCGTGGTCTGCGCCGAGATCCTCGGCCACGAGGATGTCGCCATGCACAAATATGCCGTGCAGATCACCGTCGCCGACGTGCGCGACGGCGCCTGCTCGTCGTCCACCCTTCAGGAAGCCGCCAGCTGGGGCAAGGTGCAGACCGTCCACGAGCAGATGGTCTATGCCGAGGCCGGGTCGGTCATGCCGCTGCTGGCCAGCGACGCCTACCACCGCGGCGCCTGGAAGAACCGCGCCAAGCGCGCCTGGGCGAAGCTGTTCGCCTGAGCCGCGCCAGGCAAAATGCTCTTATGTAGTTTACAAACCTGTCAATCGGTGATGTTTGATTCGGGCCATGGAGCCCGAGATACCAGCGCCCATTTTGACGGGTCTGTCATGTCTGCGCGGGCGTCGATCTCTAGAAGCAACTCGATAGTTGTGTTTTGATCGGCACCAGCAGCGGAAGAGAGAATTTCCAAGCTGCGCCACGTCCATTGTTTGTCTTGGAGCAGCGCCTTCAAACGCCTACGGCGCTTCTCCGCCAAACTGTTGGCGCGCCTGGTTGAGAGATGATGCGTTAGGCAACTTCCCAAAAGTGTAGCAGCCGCGCCAATCCCTGCCCCGATTATACCCGCGCAACTTGGATCAAGCGCCATGCTGATTTTTCCACCTCGTTTACTTGGCTTTATAAACTACATAATCACCAAGTAAAAGGGGGCCGGAACCTTGGCGGTTCCGGCCTCCTTTTACGTTGTGACGGATCGGCGGTCAGGCGCTCAAGGCAGTCGCCAAATCCACCTTCACGCCCTTCCCCATGGTGGAGGACAGGGCGATGCGCTCGACATATTTGCCCTTGGCGCCCGAGGGCTTGGCCTTCACCAGCGCATTCAGGAAGGCGTCGAAGTTTTCCTTCAGGTCGCTTTCCGAAAAACTGGCCTTGCCAAGCCCGGCGTGGATGATTCCGGCCTTCTCGACGCGGAATTCGATCTGGCCGCCCTTGGCCGCCTTCACCGCCTCGGCGACGTTCATGGTGACGGTGCCAAGCTTCGGGTTCGGCATCAGCCCCTTGGGGCCGAGCACCTTCCCCAGCCGGCCGACCACGCCCATCATGTCGGGCGTCGCAATGCAGCGGTCGAAGTCGATGGTGCCGCCCTGGACAATCTCCATCAGATCCTCGGCGCCCACCACGTCGGCGCCGGCTTCTTTCGCTTCGTCGGCCTTGGCGCCCTTGGCAAAGACGCCGACGCGGACGGTCTTCCCCGTGCCCTTCGGCAGGCTGACCATGCCGCGCACCATCTGGTCGGCGTGGCGCGGATCGACGTTCAGATTGACGGCGACCTCGATGGTTTCATCGAACTTCGCCGTGGCATTGGCCTTCACCAGCGCCAGCGCCTCGTCGATGGCAAAGAATTTCAGCGGATCGACCGTCTGGCCAAGCGCCTTCTGCTTTTTCGTCAGCTTGGCCATCGCTCAGCCCTCCACCACTTCGAGACCCATCGAGCGGGCCGAACCTTCGATCGTCTGCATCGCCGCGTCGAGATCGACGGCGTTCAGATCCTTCATCTTCGTTTCGGCGATCTCGCGGATGGCCGACTTCTTGATCGTCGCCACGGCCTTGCCCTTGCCGGGGGTGGCGCCGCCCGACTTCAGATTGGCCGCCTTCTTCAGCAGGAACGATGCCGGCGGCGTTTTCGTGGTGAAGGAGAAGCTGCGATCGGCGTAGACGGTGATCACCGTCGGGATCGGCATGCCCTTTTCAAGGTTGCCGGTGGCGGCGTTGAAGGCCTTGCAGAATTCCATGATGTTGACGCCGCGCTGGCCAAGCGCCGGGCCGATCGGCGGGCTGGGGTTGGCGGCGCCGGCGGCCACCTGTAGTTTGATATAGCCGGTAATCTTCTTTGCCATATCTCTTGCTCCAAATCAGGGTCGGGCGGATGCCTTCCCCTCCGGTTGTGCGGCCGTGTGGTGCAGACGGGCAACTCCTGCCCTCCCACGATGAAACCCGCCGGCCGACCGCGGCCCGGCGGGGCAATGGCTATTTCGCCTTTTCCACCTGCTCGAAATCCAGCTCCACCGGCGTTGCCCGGCCGAAGATCGACACCGATACCTTGACCCGGGCCTTTTCGAAATCGATTTCCTCGACCAGGCCGGAGAAGCTGGCGAACGGGCCGTCCAGCACCTTCACCGAATCGCCGATCTCGAACGACACCTTGCGCCGCGCCTTGGGGGCAGCACTCGCCGCTTCGGCGCGGGTGTTGAGGATGCGCGCCGCCTCGGCCTCGCTGATCGGCTGCGGCTTGCCGGAGGCGCCCAGGAACCCCGTCACCTTGGGGGTGTTCTTCACCAGGTGATAGACCTGGTCGTTCATCTCCAGCTTGGCCAGCACATAGCCGGGGAAATATTTCCGCTCGGCCTGCACCTTCTTGCCGCGGCGCACTTCCGTCACCTTTTCCGTCGGCACCTCGATTTCTTCCACCAGGGGCGTCAGGCCCAGGCGCTCGGCGTCGGCCAATATCTGGTCGCGCACCTTGTTCTCGAAGCCCGAATAGGCGTGAATGATATACCAGCGTGCCATCGGCTCAGCCCCCGATCCCGAGCAGAAGCTGGATGGCGCGGCCGATCAGCTGGTCGGCGCCAAGGAAGAAGATGCCAAGCAACGTCATCATGATCAGCACCATGATCGTCATGCGCACGACCTCTTTGCGCGATGGCCAGACGACCTTCGCCGTTTCCGCTCGCACCTGCCGGACAAATTCGCCCGGGCTCGTCTTCGCCATGGCCAAAGAACCTTCTTACCAACGGCGGCCGCCCGAATCACGCGGATCCCGGCTTCCACCAACGACAACTCCCGGCAGACACCCCCTGTCGGGCATCGGCCGGGCCATGCATTTCGCCCGCACCCCCGGCTCGACCCACGAAATGCCCCGAGCCGGGGTTTCATGTGTTGGCAGGAGTGGAGGGGCTCGAACCCCCGGCCCTCGGTTTTGGAGACCGATGCTC
>CAYYGQ010000207.1:0-3880 GCA_964471485.1 uncultured Sandaracinobacter sp.
TGCCATTAACGGCGAAATCCGCCTGGCTCGATGTGCTGCCGGAAATCAACCCTTTCAAATACAACAGCTTCTCCATCCACGCCGCCACAGAGGCCGACGGCATGACCCGGCTGCTGAAAGAGCGCCTGGCGCGGGCCGAAGCCAATGGCGCGCTTGACCATATGCCGCCGGTGCTGGCCTTTCAGTCGGTGGTGGATTCAACGGTTCGCGCCCCGGCGCTCGTCACCGGCCTGTTCGACCGGCTGCCGGATAACGGCTCGGAACTGGTGCTGTTCGATGTCAACCACGCCGCCGAGGCGGCCGGCCTGCTGCGGCCGGAAGCGGCCGGGGCGCTTCACCAGCTGTGGCCGGCGGACCCGCGCCGCTACTGGCTGCGCGCCGTCACCAACGTCGCCCCGAACAGCGAAGCGACCGTGGTGCAAAGCCGCGCTCCGGGGGCCACGGCCGTCACCCGCGAACCACTTTCCACCCCCTATCGGCGCGATTTTTATTCGCTCGGCCATGTCGCCCTGCCCTTCCCGCTGACCGACGGGCTTTACGGCGCCGACCCGGACCCGGACGATCGCCAGGGCGCGACGCTCGGCGTTGCCGCCGGCCGTGGCGAAACAGCGGCGCTGGCCGTGCCGCCGGCCATGCTGGCGCGGGCCATGTCCAACCCCTTCCTGCCGTGGTTGCTGCAACGAATCGATCAGAGGATCGCCGACGACTCCGGCCGCTGACGGTCCCACAGCCAGTCGTGGGCGAAGAACACGAACGCCTGCACCGTCGGCTCCAGCAGGCCGACCGCCAGCGCCGCACGAAGATTGCCGGTCAGCAGCCAGGTCAACAGCGTGGCGACGCCGATATGCAGACACCAGTAGCTCGCCGTCTTGGCGATTCTTCGCATGAGCAGCCACCTTCTTTCAGGCCGAACCGGCTTCCAGGCCGAACCGGCTTTCAGGCACGGCCCGGCGAACGGAACAATCTATTGCAATTGAGATTGAGTATCAATAGCTGTTTAATCGAAATCCGCCAACACCGCCGGCTCGGGCGGCGGCAGCAGGCCGGTGAAGACGATGCCATCCGCCGTCTCGTAGAAACCGACTTCAAGACTGAGCGCCACCGCCGCCGCAAACCCCTTGGGATTGGTGGCGGAAAACAAGCCGGTCATGGTGCGCCCGGCGATCGACTCGTCCCCGATGGCCAGCTTCAGCCGGTTGTAGCGATTGAATTCCGCCACCGCTTCGCGAAGGCTGGTATCGCTGAAGGCGATCTTGCCTTCCCGCCAGGCCAGATTGCGGTTCAGTTCGTCGCTGCTCATCGGCCGGGCAACCACCCGCCCCTCCTCGCCCGCGACCGCCTGCATATTGGCGCCAAGCAATTGCGACTGCCGCTGGCCGACGGGCGCCGCCACCTCGACCACGCCGGTCCGCACCGCCACATGCACCGCTCCATGCTCCAGCGGCGCGCCGTCGGCGCCAACGGCGCGGCGGACGGTGAACGACGTGCCGACGGCCGTCACATCGGCCACGCCGGTCCGCACCCGGAACGGCCGGCTGCGATCCTTGGCCACGTCGAACAGCGCCTCGCCGCGGACGAGGTGGATCGTCCGCCGCTCCGGCGCGAAATCGACGGCGATCTCGCTGTCGGTGTTGAGAGTCACCACCGAGCCGTCGGCCAGCGGCAGCATCCGCACTTCGCCGGAATCGGTCCGATAGGTTTCTATCTGCTGCCGCGGCAGCAGCGCATAAAGGCCGCCGCCGGCCACCAGCGCCGTCGCCGCCGCCGCCATCTGCAACAGACGCCGCCGGCCGATGCGCTGCGCCGGGGCAGCCATCGGGGCGGGCGCCACATCGGAGCTTTCCGCCGGCCCCGTCACTGGCTCCGTCACTGGCCCTGTCACTGGCCCCGCCACCTCGGCCGGCGCCTCGCGGACTTCGGCGAACGGCACCAGGCTGGCCTGCGCCCGCGCCAGCGCCCCCAGCCGCCTGGTGTCGGCGGCCAGCCAGTTGTCCAGAAAGACCTGCTCCAGTGCGCTCAAAGCGCCACGGTCCATCCGTGCGGCCCACATGGCCGCCAGCGCATGGATTTCGTTATCGCTTTTCTCCGCCATCATTTCATCGAACGCTTCTCAATCTTTCTACTAGATGCGGGAAGGCCGGTTTTTCCGCCGCGCCCGAACGCGTCGAGCAATTTCCGGATGCCTTTGCCGATATGCTTCTCGACGGTGCTTTCCGAAAGACCGAGCTTCGCCGCGATTTCCCGCTGCGACAGCCCGTACATCTTGCGGAGGATGAACACCTCGCGGCACTTCTCGGGCAGGGTCTGGATCACTTCGTTGACACGCGCCAGTTCCTCCTGCGCCTCGACCTGCCGGTCCTGTAGCGGCACCGGCGCTTCCCGATCGACGATCAGGTCGAAGCTGGCGTAATCGTCGATCGGCGCGATGTGGGCGCGGCGCTTCTCCTGCAACAGCAACGACAGCGCCGTCTGGAAAAAATAGCCCTTGGGCGACTGGATATGCTCGACATCGGCCAGCATCGTCAGCCGTGCATAGGTTTCCTGAACGATGTCGTCGATGTCGAATCCGGCAACCGAGCGGCGCGCCAGCCAACTGCGCAAATGCGCCTCGTGCGGCAGAATATGCCGGGCAAGCCAGACCGCGCGACTGTTGGATGCTCCCCTCATCCCGCCTAGCTAAAGCGTTCTGCCGAGCGAGTTCAAGCGGATTCAAGTGACGGCGGGGCGCCCACCCCTCCAAAAAGCAGTCGCCGCCACGAACAGAAATATTTTTCCGGCGGATGGCGGAAATCCTACAGCCAGACATCTCCTTGTTGACGCGTATAGCGCGCAGACAGAAAATAACGAACCTGTATCGTATATTGCGATGCAGCACGAGCGATGTGTAAATCGCCAATAACAGGGATGGAAATGCGATTGAATAAAAAAATCCTTGATAGAAATACGCGCAGAAATATGGGCGCGCTTTCCGCGCTTCTTGTTACCGTCTCCTTCGTGATCGCCGGCCCGGCGCTGGCCCAGCAACGACAGTTCAACATCGCCGCCGGCGATGCCAACGCCACCATTCCCGCTTTCGCGCTGCAAAGCGGCATCCAGATCATCGCCCCGGCCGACCAGTTGCGCGGCATCCGCACCATGGCCGTCAACGGCAGCATCGACAGCCGCGCCGCGCTCGACCAGCTGCTGCAATCGACCGACCTTTCGGTGGTGTCGGACAGCGGCTCGGTGGTGGTGCTGAAGGCAAGGCCGGCCAAGGCCGCCTTCCAGCCCAGCGCCTATCAGCCGGCGGCGGCGGCCCCGGCGCGCGAACGGCCGGTCGCCCTCGCCCAGGCCGCCCCGCGGCCTCGGGAAAGCGCGCAGGTGGCGACCGACATCATCGTCACCGGCACCCGCCGCCTCGACCGCACGCTGACCGAATCGCCGGTTCCGGTCGATGTGTTCGACGCCTCGGCGCTGCAAACCCAGGCGCCGTCCGACATGAACAATGTCATGAAGAATCTGGTGCCGTCGTTCAACGTCGGCCGCTCGCCCCTGAGCGACGGCTCGTCGATCGTCCGGCCGCCGACGCTTCGCGGCCTGCCGCCAGACGAGATCCTGGTGCTGGTGAACGGCAAGCGCCGCCACCGTGCCGCCTTGGTGCAGATTTTCGGCGGCTCGCTGGCCGCCGGTTCGCAAGGCGTCGACCTGGCGCAGATTCCGGTGATCGCCGTCGAGCGGGTGGAAGTGCTGCGCGACGGCGCCGCCGCGCAATATGGCTCGGACGCCATCGCCGGAGTCATCAACTATGGCCTGAAGCGCAACAGCAGCGGCCTTTCGGCGACGGCGCGCTACGGCCAATATTATCGCGGCGGCGGCGAGAATATCCAGCTCGCCGCCAATG
>CAYYGQ010000208.1:0-3858 GCA_964471485.1 uncultured Sandaracinobacter sp.
CCAACCTATAGACTTCGCATGAGCGACAACGACGAACGGCCGGCCGCCCCTTCCGGCAAATATGATGCTGATTCCATTCAGGTTCTGAAGGGGCTGGAAGCGGTCCGCAAACGCCCGGGCATGTATATCGGCGACACCGACGACGGCTCGGGCCTGCATCACATGGTGTTCGAAGTATCGGACAACGCCATCGACGAGGCGCTGGCCGGCTATTGCGACCGCATCCTCATCCGGTTGAACGCCGACGGCTCGGTGACGGTCGAGGACAATGGCCGCGGCATTCCGGTCGGCATCCACCCCGAGGAAGGCGTGTCGGCCGCCGAGCTGGTGATGACGCAGTTGCACGCCGGCGGCAAGTTCAACAACCAGGACGGCAACAGCTACAAGGTGTCGGGCGGCCTGCACGGCGTCGGCGTCTCGGTGGTGAACGCGCTCTCTGAATGGCTGGACCTTCGCATCTGGCGCAACGGCCACGAGCATTTCCTGCGCTTCCGCCACGGCGTCGCCGAGGCGCCGCTGGCCGTCGTCGGCCCGCAGGGAGAAAAGCGCGGCACCAGCGTCACCTTCCTGCCCTCGGCCGACACCTTCCGAAACGGCATCGAGTTCGACTTCGACCGGCTGGAAACCCGCTTTCGCGAACTGGCCTTCCTCAATTCCGGGGTCTATCTGCTGCTGCGCGACGAGCGCCATTCCGACCCCCGCGAAGTGAAGCTGCACTATGAAGGCGGCCTCGTCCAGTTCGTCCGCCATCTGGACCGCGCCAAGACCTCGCTGATGGCGGAACCGATCAGTATCCAGGGCCAGCGCGACGACATCGGCATCGAAGTCGCCCTGCAATGGAACGACAGCTATTACGAGCAGGTGCTGGCCTTCACCAACAACATCCCGCAGCGCGACGGCGGCACCCACATGGCCGCCTTCCGCGCCGCGCTCACCCGCACCCTCAACAATTACGCCGACAAGTCGGGCCTGCTGAAGAAGGAAAAAGTCTCGCTGTCGGGCGACGACATGCGCGAAGGGCTGACGGCCGTGGTTTCGGTGAAGCTGCCGGACCCGAAATTCTCCAGCCAGACCAAGGACAAGCTGGTGTCGTCCGAAGTGCGCCAGCCGCTCGAATCGCTGTTGGCCGACAAGCTGGCCGAATGGCTGGAGGAAAATCCGCAGCCGGCAAAAGCCATCGTGCAGAAGATCATCGAAGCGGCGATCGCCCGCGACGCCGCGCGGAAAGCGCGCGACGCCAGCCGCAAATCGGCGCTTTCGGTGGCGTCCCTTCCGGGGAAGCTCGCCGACTGCCAGGAAAAGGATCCGGCGAAATCCGAGCTTTTCCTGGTCGAGGGCGATTCCGCCGGCGGTTCGGCGAAGCAGGGGAGGAACCGCCAGTTTCAGGCCATCCTGCCGCTCAGGGGCAAGATCCTGAACGTCGAGCGCGCCCGCTTCGACCGCATGCTGTCGTCCCGGGAAATCGGCACCCTCATCCAGGCGCTGGGCACCGGCATCGGCCCGGACGAATTCAACCTTGAAAAACTGCGCTACCACAAGATCGTCATCATGACCGACGCCGATGTCGACGGCGCCCACATCCGCACCCTGCTCCTCACCTTCTTCTACCGGCAGATGCCGGAACTGGTGCGCGCCGGTCATCTGTTCATCGCCCAGCCGCCGCTGTTCAAGGTGACGCGCGGCCGCTCCGAAGTCTATCTGAAGGACGAGGCGGCGCTTGAGGAACATCTGGTGACGGCCGGCATGAACGGCCTGGCGCTGGAGATCGACGGCGAGATGGTTGCCGGCGAGGATCTGTTGCAACTGGTCGAGCATGCGCGGCGCATGGAGCGGCTGATGGCCTATGTGCCGCACCGCTATCCACCCGAACTGGTGGAGGCGCTGGCGTTGTCGGGCGCGCTCGATGCGGCGGCCGACCGCGCGGCGGCCTCTGCCCGGCTTGCCGGGTGGCTGAACGTCGATTCCGCCGGCTGGACCGCCGAACCGGGCGAGATGGGCGGCTTCGTCGTCCGCCATCTGGAGCGCGGCGTCACCGATGCCTTCATCGTCGACCGCGCCTTTGCGGCCAGCGCCGAAGCGCGGAAACTGAACATGCTCGCCGCCGAGCAGGCCGGGCGCTGGGCCAGGGGAGGGCGCATCGGCGACAAGCCGGTGCGGCGGCCGTCGGCGCTGCTGGCCCATGTGCTGGCCGCCGGCCGCCAGGGCCTTGCCGTGCAGCGCTACAAGGGCCTTGGCGAAATGAACGCCGAGCAATTGTGGGAAACCACGCTCGACCCGGCGGCGCGCACCCTGCTCAGGGTGGAAGTGGGCGACGCCAGCGTCGCCGACGAGACCTTCACCCGCCTGATGGGCGATGTGGTGGAACCACGGCGCGAATTCATCCAGGAAAACGCCCTGTCGGTCGCCAATCTGGATATTTAGGAACCTGGATATTTAGGCGCTTCAGCCGCAGGCGCGCAGGCCGCCGACGGGGAAACTGAGCGCTTCGGCGTCGGCTCTGGTTTCCTCGATGCGGATCGAGCCGCTGTCGACGATGGCGCCGTCGGTGACGGCGTCGCTGGTCGAGAATTGCAGCGAAACCGTCACCCGGTAGCCGTGGCCTTCATAGCGTCCGGGCTGGCTTTCCGCCATGTCGAACATCTGCCGGTCGCGCTGCATCCGCATGGTGCGGGCGCTGTCGTCGATCATGGCGATGCGGAACGGCGGCTCTTGCTTCAGCCACAGAAAGGTGCGGCAATGGCCGGGCGCCGGCGGCTGCGGCGGCAGTTCGGTGAGGCCGAGAAGGGCGGTCGTGGCCAGAATGGCGAGGGTGCTGCTCATTGGAACTCCACCGTGGCGGCTATGCTTTCGTCGGGGTTGCGTTCGATGTCGAGGGCGGCGATCCGGGCGCCCTGACGCTCCAGCGCCGCCAGCAGCGGCAGCAGCACGGTCGACTTCGCCGCCGGAACCCGCACCAGAAGGCCGCCCTGCTGCCGCTCGACGCCGCTGCCGTCCAGCCCGGCGGTCAGCCGGGTTGCGGCTTCCTCGGGCGGCAAAGGGCGGGTGGCGGCGCTTTGCAGCAGCGCCGCGTCGGCCCGCGCCTGTTGCAGCCGCAGCGTGGCGGCAAGGGCGGGCGAGGCCGGCTCTGGCGGCGGCCGGCGGCCGCCGAGCCGCAGCCGCGTGCCCTCGACCTCGACGGCGAACGGCCCGGCGCGAAGAAAGTCGCCCAACTGGTTGATGGAGTCGGCGGGGCCGTTCGCCCGGAGGTCGAGGCTGCCGTCCGCTTGCAGGGTCAGCCGGTCGATGCGGGCGCCGGGCGCATGCTCGACCGCCGCCGCCGCCAGCGCCAGGCGCGGGCCGAGCGCCTGCCCTTCGGCCTGCTGGCGCGCGGCGGCCAGCGCCGTGGCGGCGGCGGCGGCGGATTCGGGCGTTTCTCCAAGCGCGTTCGCGGCAAGCTCGACGGTTTCCGAATCCTGCGCGCGGATCAGGGCGTCGGCCCGCCGGTCGGCGATGAGCCCCGGAGCGAGGACGGCCGCCACCAGCAGCGCCAGCAGCAGCGCCGCCGCAATCTGGAAGGAACGTTGCGCCCACCAGCGGAAGCGCGGCGCGAAGGCGCCCTGCAACAGGTCGAGCGGCAGCGATTCCCCGAGTTCGGGCCGGAATTCCGGCAAAGGCCGCAGGTCGCGGCCGGCCAGCAGCGGCAGCAGCGCCGGCTCGACACAGGCGCCGAGCCGGTCGGTCCGCAGCAGCAGCTTGTCGCCAAGGGGGGCCGTTGCTCCGCCGGCCGGCAGCAGCAGCGCCGCCGGCAGCAGATGCGCCGGCTCGATGCCGGCGGCGCGAAACCGGGCTAGGTGCGCGCGCAGCAGCGCCGGGTCGATG